>DASUTO010000551.1:0-4033 GCA_036374555.1 Chitinophagaceae bacterium | reverse complement strand
CAATTATGGAAGAAAATAAAATCTTGTCGCCACAGATCAAAGGTTTGCTGATCGCTTTAATTGTTATAATTCTTGGCATCGCAGGCTATTTTACTGAAATTGGTTTTAACACCTGGTTTAACTGGGTGGTAAACGCAATAATGTTTGCGGGGATTATTATTGCCTGCGTTCATTTTGCAAAACAAAAGGAAGGCTATGTCACTTTTGGCAATGTGTTCATGCATGGTTTTAAAATTAGTGCCGTAATAGCTGTCATAGTTTTAGTTTATTCAGTGCTTGCATTTACAGTTCTTTTCCCAGATATGAAGGAAAGGATGTTTGAAATGCAACAAGCACAAATGGAAAAGTCGGGGATTGATGATGATAAATTGGAGCAGGCTATGGCCATGGTGAAAAAATATTTCATGATCGGCGTTGTTTTGGGAGTCATATTCGGGACCCTTATTTTGGGATGTATTGCGTCACTTATTGGAGCCGCGGTGGCTAAGAAAAAACCCATTAACCCACTTACCCAACAAGGCGGCATCTAATAATGGATATCTCTCTTGTCATACCACTTAAAGACGAAGAAGAATCGCTGCCCGAGCTCAGTGAATGGATAAACCGTGTAATGAATGCAAATAATTATTCGTATGAAGTAATTTTTGTGGATGACGGCAGCACTGATAACTCCTGGAATATTATTGAAGAACTCAGGACTAAAAACCCAAATATAAAAGGCATCAAATTCCAGCGCAATTATGGAAAATCTGCCGGGTTAAATGAAGGTTTCCGTGCTGCCCAGGGCGATGTAGTGATAACGATGGATGCCGATCTGCAGGATAGCCCGGATGAAATACCCGAGCTGCGTCGTATGATCATCGAAGACGGCTATGATCTTGTTAGCGGATGGAAGAAAAAAAGATATGATAACACACTAACGAAAAATATCCCTTCCAAGTTCTATAATGCCGCGACCCGTTGGATGTCTGGCATCAAGTTGCATGACTTTAACTGCGGATTAAAATCTTATCGTAAAAATGTAGTAAAGAGCATTGAAGTATATGGTGAGATGCATCGTTATACTCCGGTGCTCGCTAAATGGTCAGGCTTTAAAAAGATCGGGGAGAAAGTAGTAACTCACCAGGCAAGAAAATACGGAATAAGTAAATTTGGCATCAGTCGCTTTGTTAATGGACCGCTTGATCTTGCCTCCATCATGTTTGTTGGTAAGTATGGAAAAAGACCCATGCATTTTTTTGGGTTACTTGGTTCAATATTTTTCATGGTGGGTATTGTTCTTTCATTTTACCTGATCATCAAAAAATTCATAGACCCGGAATCTACATTAACTGATAAGCCGGGATTTTATATTGCACTTGCCACCACCATCATCGGCGTTCAACTTTTCCTTTCAGGCTTTATTGGCGAACTGATCTCAAGAAATGCGCCGGGAAGAAATTCTTATCTCATTGAAAAGAAGGTCGGCGTTTAATGAGCAAGGTCATCATCATAGGGCCCGGCCATCCGTTGCGGGGAGGATTAGCTACGTTTAATCAACGGCTCGCAAAAGAATTCATTCAATCGGGTCATGAATGTTCGATCTGTTCTTTTTCATTACAATATCCACGCATATTCTTTCCGGGAAAATCGCAATACACAAATGAACCGGCTCCTGAAGGTTTGCTGATCCGCTCACTGATTAACTCTATTAACCCCTTTAATTGGTTCAGCGTTGGGAATAAACTACGAAATGAAAAACCGGATATTATTGTGGTTCGTTTTTGGATCCCTTTGATGGGACCAGCACTCGGAACGATATTAAGGCGGGTAAAAAAGAATAAGCATACGAAGATCATTTGCATAGCGGATAATGTAATACCACATGAACATCGACCAGGAGATACAACATTTACAAGTTATTTTCTTAAAAGTTGTGATGCGTTTATCACCATGAGTGAAAAAGTAATGGCTGATCTTCGTTTATTTCAGAAAAATACACCTGGTAAGGTCGTTCAGCATCCTTTGTACGATAATTTCGGAGGTCCGCTGTTAAAAGAGGATGCAAGGGAAAAATTAAAAATTAAAAATGAAGAATTAATAATTCTATTTTTCGGGTTCATCAGGCATTATAAGGGACTTGATATTTTGTTACAGGCAATGGCTGACGAAAGAATTAAGAAGGCGGGAATAAAATTAATGATCGCCGGGGAGTTTTATGAAGACAAAAGAGCGTACATGGACCTGATCGATCAATTAAAAATAAAAGACCAGCTTATTTTAAAAACTGATTTTATTCCTGATTCTGAAGTTCGGAATTATTTATGTGCAGCTGATGCAGTGATCCAGCCTTATCGCAATGCTACCCAAAGCGGCGTTACTCCCCTCGCCTATCATTTTGAAAAGCCAATGGTAGTTACCAATGTGGGCGGACTTGCTTCATTAGTGCCACATGAAAAAGTTGGACTTGTTGCTGAACCAACTCCCAGATCAATTGCCGATGCTATTCTTCGTTTTTATCAATTAGGAGAGAATTATTTTATTCCGCATCTTCGCACAGAAAAACAAAAATATAGCTGGGGCAATCTTGTGAATGCTGTTACAAAACTTGCGGAAGGAATTACCGAACGCACAAGTGAGTGATCCTTCGACAAGCTTCCCGATATAATCGGGACGACGCATTTGTTCAATAAAGAACAGAAAGATGAACGGAGCGTCGCAACAGGCGATGGTAGTAGTAATGCAGTTGGCTCCATAATTATTTTTTTCAACCCTCATGATCTATCGCAGTAAAGCACCTTTACGAATTGGATTAGCCGGTGGCGGCACTGATGTAAGTCCCTATAGTGATCTGTATGGCGGCGCTATTTTGAATGCCACCATTTCATTGTATGCACACGCAACAGTGGAACCCCTGGCAGATAAGAAAATTATTTTAACAGCAACGGACAGGCAGGAAGAAGAAATATTTGACTGGGCAAAAGAATTACCTATAAATGGGAAATTGAACCTCCTGAAAGGAGTTTATAACCGAATTCAAAAAGATCATGGTTTACAGGGAGGTTTTAAACTATCAACTCATGTAGATGCGCCGGCCGGCTCGGGGCTTGGCACTTCTTCTACTCTTGTCGTTGCGATCATCGGCGTGTTTGCTGAAATGTTGCGGCTTCCTTTTGGTGAATATGATATGGCGCATTATGCGTACGATATTGAACGAAAGGATCTGAAACTTGCCGGTGGCAAACAAGATCAATATGCGGCAACATTTGGAGGTGTAAACTATATGGAGTTTTTTGAAAATGATAAAGTGGTGGTGAACCCGTTGCGTATCAAACAGCAATATTTGTTTGAGTTAGAGAATAATTTATTGTTGTATTACACGGCTACCAATCGGGATTCTGGAAAAATAATTGAACAGCAGGCAAAGAATGTAGAAGGCAAAAAAGAGAGTTCGATCGAAGCAATGCATCAATTGAAACAACAGGCAATGATGATGAAAGAAGCATTGCTGAAAGGAAGACTAAATGAAATTGGGGAGATACTTGATTTTGGATTTCAGCAAAAAAGAAAAATGGCCGAAGGTATCAGCAATTCACTGATGGAAGATATTTATGAAACAGCAAAGGCATCTGGTGCTTCGGGAGGAAAAATTTCAGGAGCTGGTGGCGGAGGTTTCATGATCTTTTATTGTCCCGGAAATACAAAATATGCTGTAATGCAAAGTTTAGAGAAATTTGGAGGTAAAACCCGCCATTACCAGTTTGTGGAACATGGATTAACCACATGGACAATTTGAATAATAAATAATAATTAGGATTAATGGATAAAATTAAAAAGATAATTAAGTCTTCAATAGATACTAAACAATCTGTCTTACAAAATGAAGGTCTTTTGAAAACCATTGCTGCGAGTGTTGACTTAATTGTAAATACGTTTCGTAATGGCAACAGAGTTTATTTCTGTGGAAATGGAGGCAGCGCTGCAGATGCACAACATTTGGCGGCGGAGTTTTCAGGAAGGTTTTATAATGATCGAAAGGCATTGCCTGCTGAGG
>DASUTO010000550.1:0-2378 GCA_036374555.1 Chitinophagaceae bacterium | reverse complement strand
TGGTCCTTTCTTTAACTTCGAAATTGATAAACGCAGCTCCATGTATTGTATCATTAACGTCGTTCAAACCAATATTATATTGGTAATGTAATACATCAATTTTGCTTTGGCTAAAACCTATGGAATTGGAACATAAAAAAGAGAATAGGAAGAATATTAGTCGCATAATAAATTTTCTTGATTTCCTCCAAATCTAAACTAATCCTGTAAATCGTGGTTCAGTGCTATAGTTTCTCCAGCATGTCTACCACTTTCTCTCTCTTCAGGATGAGATAACCCAGTCTATCGTTGCTTACTCCTTCTTTTAATTGATAACTGAATTCAAGTTGGTCATTATTTGCCGTGGTTTCAAAATAGCGGAAGCTAATATTGGGATATTGTTTTAATTCATCACTGATTTCGTATAGATGTGTTGAAAGAATGAACAATGAATTTTTTATTTTGATCAAACCTTTTATAACTGTCAGCGAGCATTTCATGGCGTCCTGCACGTTGGTACCTTTGAATAGTTCATCGATCAGTACGAGCCATTTTTTCCCGTTGTTAATTTTCTCAACCGTATTTTTCACTCTTTGTACTTCGTTAAAGAAATAGCTTTCTCCCTTTGCAATGTTATCAACTACATTGATGTTAGTAAGCAAACCATCGAAGAGTGTCAATGTCATTTCTTGAGCTGGTACTCCCATACCAAGATGAGCAAGAAATACTGCGGAACCAACAGATTTTATTAGGGTGCTTTTGCCCGCCATATTTGCGCCGGTAAGAAAAAGAAAGTTATGATCAGGATTTAAAACGAGATCATAAGATACAGGCTGTTTCAATAATAAATGATAAAGTCCTTTCGCATTTACACTTGGCCTGTCCGTTTCAATAAATTCGGGAAAGCGAAGATCAAAAGTTTTCATGGCCATCGCCATTGAATACCATGCGTCTAATCTTCCAAAAATTTCCAGCAATTCGATCGTGTCGTTTTTATACCGGTTCCGAATATGATAACCGAAATAAAGATTTTGCATAGGAGAAAGTCTTTCACCTAGTCTTAGTGACGAAATTTTTGCAAGAGGTGTTTCTCTTAATAATTGCTCTGCTCTTTCAATATAAATTTTAAAAAATGGAGGTAGTTCCTGTTCACTGAAAAGATTGACAAGCTTTTTAATTCCCCTGAAAAAATCGGAACAATGACCTACAGAATATTTTACCATTCGGTAATCTTCTACATGAAAAGTTTTATATGTCCATGAATTAAATGCATTCGGATCCCGGGGAAGAGGATCTACATTATAATCAAGATATTTTTCGATCACTAATAAAGTGCCATTGGTGATTTCATTTGGCCAATCCTCCAGGTGTTCATTTAATGTCCGTATTATTTTTTGCGTACCCACGATCTTTTTCAGATCATGATGCGGCTCTGAAAAAAAATGACGTAACCATTCTTTGCCATAAACAGTCCTGGTAAAATTCAGTTTGTGAAAAATAGAAAACTCTTCTTCCTGGTGAAAGACGGAGATATCGTTATATGTTGTTGCGTCCAGATGCATGAAAGTGAGTAGTGAATGGTGAATGGTGAATAAGGTGTTTCAAATTAAATGTTTTTATCTATTAAATGAAAGTCGCATTCCCATTTGAGACTCATCAAAGCTATTGTTTCCATAAACCAAATGCCCATTCACAAAAGTGTGTGTAATGATTGCAGGAAATTCAAATCCTTCCAACGGAGTCCAACGACATTTGTATAAAATATTTTCTTTTGAAACTTTTGTTAGTTGCTTCATATCAATTAAAACAAGATCGGCAAAATATCCTTCACGAATATAACCCCTGTCTTTTATTTGAAAACAATCAGCCACTGCATGGCTCATTTTTTCAGCAATTTTTTCCAAACTGATCTTTCCTTGCTTGCAATAATGGAGCATTAATAATATAGAATGCTGAACCAGCGGCAACCCCGCATGAGCTTTTTCATACGGCTCATTCTTTTCTTCCAGCGTGTGCGGCGCATGATCGGTAGCGATCACATCAAGACGATCATCCAATAATGCTTTCCAAAGACCCTCACGATTATGCGGCTCCTTAATAGCAGGGTTGCATTTTATTTTATTGCCAAGTCTTGCATAATCATCACTGGTGAAATGAAGATGATGTACACAAACTTCAGCCGTAATTCTTTTTTCTTTTAAGGGAAACATGTTTGTGAAAAGCATTAATTCTTTTTCAGTGGAAATATGCAGGATGTGTAACCGTGTATTATATTTTTTTGCGATCTGTATTGCCAGCAAAGATGATTCATAGCAGGCATCTTCATTTCTTATTTTGGGGTGATCGGCAGCCGTAAGTTCCCGGTTCTCTTTCCTGATCTTTTCTAAATTTTCTTTTAT
>DASUTO010000549.1:0-2372 GCA_036374555.1 Chitinophagaceae bacterium | reverse complement strand
GCAAGTCCTTCCACGATGGCGGTTTTACCCACACCCGGTTCACCAATTAAGATCGGGTTATTCTTTTTACGACGCGACAATATTTGTGAAACTCTTTCGATCTCTCTTTCACGACCAACGATCGGATCCAATGCACCGGTTTCGGCAAGGCGGGTTATATCTCTTCCGAAATTATCAAGAACCGGAGTTTTACTTTTTGCAGTACTTGCGGCGCCCTGGCGACCACCTTTCTGCTGGTATTTCTTTTCTTCATCAAAATCATCATCACCTTCATCAGAAAATTCAGCGCGGGGTTCATTACTTTTCATTATTCCTACCTCGTTACGGAAAAGATCATAGTCCACGTCAAACTGATTTAAAATTTGAGTAGCAATATTTTCCTTGTTTTTTAAAATTGAAAGCATCAGGTGTTCAGTTTCCACGGTTGGGCTTTTCAGTGCTTTGGCCTCAAGAACTGTTACACGAATTACTTTTTCTGCCTGTTTTGTTAACGGCAAACTATTAATGTTGGCGATATTTTTCCCCGTTTTATCCTTTACTGCAAGCTCTATTTCCTTTCGTAATTCATATAGATCTACATTAAAGCTTTTAAGGATCTTAATGGCGGTATTTTCCCCTTCCCGGATAAGGCCAAGCAGGAGATGTTCGGTCCCGATAAAATCATTTCCGAGCCTGAGCGCTTCCTCCCTGCTGAACGAAATGATTTCCTTTACTTGAGTTGAAAAATTGTTATCCATATTTTAGATAATTGCTTGTGATACAATAATAACAAATATTTTTGGATACGGTTTGTCACTAGTTATAAACGGAATGTTGATAATCTTAGTTGTATGCAGGTCAAAACAAATACCAAAGAAAAATTTCATGTCATCACTGTTACCGATCCTACGCTTACTGCTGATATGGCAGCGGAACTCTCTGATTTGCTGCTCCTTTACCTGCAAAATGACGTGAAAAACGTAATCCTCAATTTAAAAGAACTACAATCATTAGATGAGATTTGCGCTGAAAAGTTAGTTAAGCTACAGCAAATTTTTTACGAAAAGAATTCCTCTTTTGTCATCTGCGAGATTCAAAAACCCGTGGAAGAGTTTCTGGATAGCGTAAATCTCCTTGAAATAATGAATACTACTCCTACCGAAAGCGAAGCTATGGATATTGTGCAAATGGAAGAGATCGAAAGAGAGTTTTTGAACGAGGACGACCCCCTGTCCCCCTAAAGGGGTGACTTAGGATGAATATTTTTCTATTTTCGAAAACTGTTCTTATTGTAATGTTTGGAAAATATTTACCAGGCGTTTGAATTTCTATTAAGCGTTTCTTGCGTCGCACTCTTGTACGACAATAATTCTATTCAGCTTTTATTTCTCGCGGCGATCGCAACGATTAAGCGACGCAGCGTGGCATACTCTTCTCTTCTGCCTCAAATAAATCTAAAATCGTAAATCTTAATTCCGAAATCTTAAATTCGCCTCCATGCTTTCAGTAACAATTCTCGGAAATAATTCAGCAGTCCCGGCCTTTGATCGTCATCCTACGAGCCAGGTAGTAACGCTGGATGGCAATAATTATTTGGTTGATTGTGGCGAGGGAACCCAAATACAGATGATAAAATACAAGATCCGTCGCGGCAAGATCTCACATATTTTCGTTTCCCATCTTCACGGTGATCATTATTTCGGTTTGGTTGGGCTGATCAACACATTTGGATTACTGCAACATCAACAGGATCTTCATGTTTTTGGTCCATCACCATTGCAGGAAATAATAGAACTGCAATTGAAAGTCGCCAAAACGGTTTTACCATTCAATCTTTATTTCCACACAATAAACAGAGAAGGCCTGTTGATCGAAGACAGTAAGATTGAAGTTCGCTGTTTCCGCACCAATCACCGCATAGAATGTTACGGGTTTTCGTTCCGGGAAAAGAAACTGCCAAGAAAAATTGATGTCGAGAAAGTAAAAGCCGCCGAGATCCCCGCTTCGTTCTATAAGAAGCTGGAAGAAGGAATGGACTATACAACCAAGAATGATGTGCTGATAAAAAATGAAACGGTAACAATTGAAGCACCTCCCGGAAAATCTTATGTATTCTGCGCCGATACAAAATATGATGAAGCCATGCTCCCTCATATTCATGAAGCTGACATGATCTATCATGAAACCACATACCTTGATCACTTAAAAGACATAGCGATCGAACGTTTTCATTCCACCTCAAGCCAGGCGGCGTTGATCGCTAAAAAAGGAAGAGTAAAAAAATTATTGATCGGTCACTTCAGCAGTAAATACGCCGAATTAGATGAGTTTGAAAAAGAAGCAAGAACCGTGTTTGAAAATACAGAGATTGCACTGGAAGGAGTGACATATGC
>DASUTO010000548.1:0-3513 GCA_036374555.1 Chitinophagaceae bacterium | reverse complement strand
ACTTCGCAACGCAAGATAATGAGTCAGATTTTAAAAGCACACGTTTTATAGACAAACGTTAGCGCCAATTACAGTTATATTTGACATCGTAAAAATGAGAAAAATAGTATTCACAGCGCTCTTTATTTCCAATGTATTTTATTCCTTGGGACAAGGTAGCATTGGAGTCAAGATTTACCAGAACACTGATATATTTGAAACTCAATACTATGAAACTAGAACCAGGAAAGTGACAAAAGTTGAGAACCTCAATTTCAGTAGAATTACCTTGGCGATGGACATTGACACAAAGAAAGGTTATACTCATGAGATCGAGTTTCTGATTCCAGAAGTATCAAGATCCCTTGAAGATGTTCATTTTCCCTTGAATTACAAATTTAGGAAAGACGAAGCATTTGATGGTGAGGCTAGTTCTTATTCGTTGCGTTATGAAATAAGCAAAACACTGACAAAGAAAGCCAAGCGATTTTCTTCTCTCCTTGGTGTAGGGATAAATCCCTACTATGTGCAAATTGAGTATGAGCCTAATGTCGAAAATACCTACTATTGGTCAACAAAATTATATGGTTTCGCATTGAACATAACTCCTAGAATAAAATACAAAGTTAGTCAACGATTTAGCATTGATTTAAATGTACCCTTGAAGATTTATGATTTACGTGTGGAAAAAAATAGAATAAAGAATCCTGCTATTCCAATCCGTCACCAAACGACTAATGACTATAACCATATTTTCCTTGAAAGTGCCTATACCATCAGACTTGGATTAATGTACAAGTTGAATAAGTAACTGGCGCTAACAAATAAGGCCTCGCGTGGCCGGCACGGCCCAGGGTGAAGCCCGTGTTGCACCGTAGCTTCGGTAGCGGTGAGAAATAATTTTACTTATGTGGAATGATGTGGGAGTACAGTGTAATTCTGCTAACGGAAGGCATATGCTAAGGGCGATCAGGCTGCCAAATTATGCTGTAGAATGATTTTTTCAGTTCATCGTGCACGGAATGAAGAGTGGTTAGCTGATTATTTTTATGATTTAAGCAAAGCAGTGGCTAAGCATAGTCTTTAACAAGCCAGCTTGCTTTGATGTTTTTTAATGAGGTCCTTCATCATTTCCTGCCCTGGTGGCCCTCGTCTGTCGAAAGTAAATACGACTCTCCAACGGTTGGTGTGGCAATGGTAAAGACCTGGTGTTTCTTGCAGCGGCTTAAGATGGTTTAGAGAAATTTGTTAAGCTGACATCACAAAAGTAATCTCAGCACTAAAACTTTTTTTAAATGAGCACCATCTAACTTTCATATGATAAAGATTCTAATCACAGTTTTGCTATTAGTAAACTCCCTTATTTTGGTAGGTCAAATCATGACTGTGGAGGACACATTATCAAACTATCTGAATGAGACAAGGGAAATGACGTTGGCAAACAACGAATTATGGGGGCTTGATTTGTACGCTCCAATACTTTTTGTAGACCCAAATACAAGAATTGCTTACGGAAATGACACAGACGTTGATGGAATTCTAAAGAGGAGTAAGAAGCTATACAAAGGAGAGCTTCCAAAATCAATAAATATCGCCAATACGGCGTTGACATGGGGTGGGAAAAGGTGGGCAATGATTATGCTCCCTCTGCCTAAGGACAAACATGAGCGCCTAAATCTTGTTACACATGAACTCTTTCACCAAGTCCAGCCGCAGCTTAATTTTAATCTGACCAACGCGGACAACAATCATTTAGATAAAAAGGATGGAAGAATTTATTTACGCCTTGAGCTTGAGGCACTTAAGTTGGCAACCCTTTCAAGTTCCGACAAAACAATGAGGACGCATATCTCTAATGCACTGACCTTTCGAAGAGTGAGGTATCAACTTTATCCAAAAGCAGACTCAACGGAGAATTTACTTGAACTCAATGAGGGGATAGCAGAATATACAGGGTTAGTTCTAAGCGGACGAAACGACAAACAAATTTTAAGGCATATCAATGAAAGTATATCGCAATTTTTAAGCAATAAGACCTTCGTACGGTCATTTGCCTATCAAACAATTCCTATCTATGGCTACTTGCTTTCAAAAAACAAAAGATACTGGAATAGGGATATTTCAGCCAAAACAAATCTATCTGATTATCTTCAAAGTTCGTTTGGGGTTAAAGTACCTTTTAATGCTCTGGAAAAAGCAGCAAGTATTTTAAAAACTTACAATGGAGAACTGATTATTAGTGAAGAAACAAAACGAGAAGAATTGAATATTCAATTGGTAAATTCTCAAATTGCAAAATTTGTAACCAACCCTCATTTTGAATTATTATTTGAAAAAATGAATGTTTCGTTCGACCCCCGCAACATTATTTCCCTGGATGAATTTGGTACCGTTTATCCAACGATAAGAATTACGGACACCTGGGGAATCCTGGCTGTACAAAATGGAGCATTGATGAGCCCAAACTGGAATAAAATAACAATCACAGAACCAACTGAAACTGATTCCAATATTGTAAAAGGAGATGGGTGGACCCTTGAGTTAAATGTTGACTTGTACACGATCAGGAAGGATATTTATTCAGCCAATTACTATTTAACAAAAAAAGTAGATTAAGATTATTCCATGATGAAGTACGCAAGACTCTACGGCTGGCAACAAAATGTTTATGCCAGTTGCGGGTGCGGTGTTGCTGTTTCTCAATTTCGTTTCGTGCTCGCGGAAAAGACGCGGCTTCGAAAACCGCGCCGCCATAAACACGGCCCGTTTGGCGGTAATTCATTTAAAAATCAGAATTTGAAAAGATAACTTATTTAATTGATATTGAGTACCAAGTTAAACAAGGACAGCTAAGTAACGACGAGATAAAAAAGTATGAACTTGAACTTGACCAGCTGTTTGACAATAAATGGAACAAAAAATCAATCAAATATCTATCGAAAAAATATTGTGAGCCTCCAAAGAAGAAAAGCGTTTTTAATAACATCATGGATTTACTCTGGGCTATGTTCGGATGACTGGCAAATGAGAACGTGCTATAACACCATGTATGCCAAATGGCGCTCTGTTTTTTGAAAGTCCGGACAACAAAATTAGATTTGATATGCCGTGCTGTTTGTGTATTTCATAGCCTGGGCGACTCGGCTACATTAACGTCGACGACAAGCTTACTGAATAATGAGACTATTAATAACCAACCTAATTCCTCAAGCAGCGTTGAGCGGTTACTAAACGACCAACAGAGCTCAGTGATCGACATGACCCTATGAAGAGACGGAACTTTTTACACACAACGCTTTTAACATCTGGAGCAATAGCGATTTCAGCAAGTGCATCTAGCGAACTCAAAGAAATAACATCAAGACCAACATTTAATTTCATGACAGAATCTCATCCCAACCTTAAACTAATCAATGACTTTTTTAAAGCCTATGCAGCTAATGATCTTGATGCAATCAAAAATATATTAAGTGAAGATATAAAATGGCATATACCTGGAAGTCACCCTTTGAGTGGGACAAAAATAGGGGTTAA
>DASUTO010000547.1:0-15359 GCA_036374555.1 Chitinophagaceae bacterium | reverse complement strand
ATTGATATAGGCTGAATATTTTTGAATTATCACATTAAATTGGAAGTTCGAATTTATATCATTTTTTATTTCCAGCAGATCATTATCGCTGCTCTTGAACAATACATAGTATACTTTTGCCTGCGGGCAGGAATAATAAACTTTGTTTAACGGGCAGGTTTTAAATTTAAGATTGAGAGAATCAACAATAAAACGAAGCTGGTTCATATCAGCATCGTTATACATCAATCCATTTGTATTTGTTGCAAATTCTCCCCGGACCTCCTGAGCAGTGCAGGAAACAGTAACTGCCAACCCGAAGAAAAGAAATAGCAGTTTCATGGTAGTGTATTTATGTCATAATAAAGATGCTTTATTTCATAAATTGCACAAACGGCTATAAAATTTTGTTAACTGCTTCAATTGCTTTTTGCAATCTTTCATCGTGATCGCCGCTTATATCCACCCACGGTGTTGATTGATTTATCATGATGTCCTTATAAATATGATAAAGTTGATCTCTTGTTTTCAGATCAGGATATTCTCTTAATTCATCTTTAACCCAGGGCAGATCGGTATTGCACAATAAATAGAGGTCATATTTTCTTTCTATAATTTGATCAAGCACCCACCTATGACATTTTCCAAAAACAAATTCACACCACACTTTCATTACATACATTTCGGTATCGATGAAGAGAAGTTTGGAGTTCAGAGTTCGGAGTTCAGCGTCAGGCACAAAACTGTTGACTCCGAACTCCGAACTCCCGGCTAATGACTGCGTATATTCATCTTCCATAGCAAGCTGCCCTTTGGCGATATACAGTAAGTCATCGTAGGTATAATCAGTGCCATGCGTTAACAGGAATTCTCTTGCAAACTCGGGGCACCATTGTGTGTTATAATGTTGCGCAAGCAATTCACACAAAGTGCTTTTGCCGGTTGACTCCGGCCCGATTACCGCTATTTTTATCAGCGGCTTCTGTTCCATGCAGGTTTTGCTTTTATTATTTTCTTATAAACAGGACAGCTTTCTTCATGTGCATTTGGTAAGTAACCGGTGCTCATTAAAAATTCGTTTACAATTTCACCGCCGGTAAACCGGAAGGTTTGTTTGAACAATTTTGTCCATTCATCTTTTGTTTTTGGATGATGATGATCTAACCAACTTTTGAAAGATTTGAATTCTTTCTGCAAAAGAAGAATGGTTTTTGCATTTTCAATAGCTGCGTTGATCTTTAAACGATTCCGGATTATGCCTGCATCATTCATCAGGCGTTTGAAATCTTTTTCTTTATAACCTGCCACTCTTCTTATTTCAAAATTGTGGTAAGCCTTGCGAAAGCTTTGTTGTTTGTTCAGTATTGTTGTCCAGCTTAAACCAGCCTGGTTGATCTCTAAAATTAACCGGCAAAAAAGTTCGTTGTCATCATGAATAGGAAATCCATAATACTTATCATGGTATTCACGATGAACATTTTGTTCATCGGGTTTCAGGGAATTGATGAATTTGCAATAGCTCATAGAATCATTTTAAAGCAGCTCGTTTCCTCCATTCCTTTAATCCCCAAACTGCCATTATTAATAAAACAAGATAATATACACTTGTAAAAACATAATGTTTTACGAAGTATAACGGAATAGAAGCAATATTAGTAGCGATCCACCAATACCAACTTTCTACTTTTTTCTTTGTCATCAGCCACATGCCGGTAAATGCTGTAGCGCTGGCAAATGCATCGGCCCAGGGAATAGCACCTTTTGCAAAACTTTGTTTTAGGTAGGTAAGCGAAACGTATATAGCTGCATAAAAACACAAAAAGAAAAGGAACTGGTAAGCCCACATTTTTTTATCAGAATGGGTAACATGCAGTATGAACTGTTTGTTTTCATCTTTACGCACCCACATATACCACCCAGTAATACTCATCACTGTATAATAAAAATTTACGGAGGCTTCGCCGTACAGATCGCCCTTTACACTCAGGTATATGTAAATGATAGTATTAATAAGACCTACGGGATAAACTAAAATATTCTCTATACGGCTGAACCATACACTGGCAATACCTGTAAACACGGCAATGTATTCAAGCAATGTCGTGTTTTTCATTCCTTCAATAAATTGTTCCCAGATCTGCTGTATGGCCACTTATTTTTCCTGTAAACATAAATAAAAAAGCAAACCTTACAGGGTTTGCTTTACACCAGATAACATGAATGCCTCAGCTAAACAATTTAAAACCCAAAAGGAGAAATGCAATTCCTTTTACTACTGACCAGCACAGATAGATGATCAATGCCTTCTTTCCATATTTCTGAAAGAATCGTCTTAAAAAAAGTGGTTTCATAATATTTTATTTTGCCTGATTTTTCTTTGTAAAGGGAATGATCTTTGGCACAATGCGCCTATAGTTCAAATATTTTTCTCCAAAATGAGTGATCAGATCTTTCTCTTCAAATTTTATTGCTGTGAGGATATAACCTGTTGTAAGCACGGCAAACAATAAATGCGCTGCAGACATTACCGGGGTTGCCCAGAAAGCTATCAGCCAACCCAAGTAAAGTGGGTGACGAACATATTTATAAAAGAACGGGATCCGGAAACGAAGCGGCTCATATTTTTTTCCCAAGAAATAAAACCAAACCTGGCGCAAACCGAAAAGATCAAAATGATTGATCATAAAAGTGCTTACCAGCACAATCAACCAGCCAGTAATAAATAGCACCGTCAGGATGGTATTAGCTAACGGCTCTTCTACTCTCCAGATAAATCCGCCCATCGGCTGCCACAGCCATACCAGCAAAATGAGGCAAAGACTTGAAAGCAGTACATAAGTGCTCCGCTCCGCCTGCTCTGGAATTATTTTGGTCCACCGGTTTTTAAATGCCGGTCTTGCCATTATGCTATGCTGCAAAGCAAAAAGTAAAAGAAGTGAGGCATTTACTAATATTGCCTGCGCCAAAGGCACCTGGGGCGTACCATCAATCGACTTCGGAACAAAAAGGTTTCCGACAAATCCAAATGCATAAAGGAAAGTGCCAAAGAACAAGAGATAGGATATCACTCCATAAAGTAGAACAAGAACTTTTTTCATGTTTAAAAAATTAATGGTTAAGGTTTTTGTTTTGCACAATTGGTGTATTTTTGTTTTCATAGATCCTTCGGTAGGTAAAATCATATCCTTCGGATTCACGGATATTCAGTTTGCCTTTGAGTATGATATCAACAGTACAGTCGCCATTCACAAGGATATTTAATATAGGAGATAGCAGGGTATTGAACGAAGTAACTTTTGCTGCCCCATTTATTTCCATGTTTTGCAGTGAGCGAACCGGTATATAAATGATCCCCTTTCTTTTAAGATCTTTAAAACTTTTTGATCTTACAATCAATTCCTTGCCCGCCTGGATTATCATTATTTTTTCAATAAATTTTTTGCTGCCCTCAATTCGCACTGAATCTTCTGATGGATCTTCGATCAGCATAATGGTTATGTCGCTCCTGATGATAAGCCGGTTAAAATTTTCAACAGCGATCGTTTTTACAAATGTTTCCGGTGAATTTTCCTGGGAGAACACCGGCGTGATCATAATTGTCAAAAGGATAAATAAGAAAAACTTCTTTGTCATTGTTGATAAGGTTTAGCGTCTGCCCGCACGGCAGGCAGACGGGTTAATTGGTTTTGATATAAAATATTTACTGGTCAGCAATCGATAAGTTCAGCGTTCTTTGTTTCGGCCAAACAGATGTTTACCGGCACCCTGTTTGTAACGATATCCAGAACTGGTGAAAATGACGTTAGCGTTAGTATCTCATTTTTTTCTTCTTCTGAAAAATCTCCGTCGATATCGATGATCACCTTTATGTTTTCATATCCTTTGCGAACCAGCGGATCAATGCCGAGGAAGCCACGCAGGTCAAGATCACCTTCAAGGGTTGTTTGCACTTTTTTTAGTTCATAGCCGCGGGCCGCAGCATGATATACGATTGATGTGGTCAGGCAACCGGCTAATGCGTGTAAAACATATTCGGCAGGATTGGGTGCATTGTCTTTACCAAGCAAAACATCGGGTTCATCATTTGCAAGAATGAATGGAACATCACGGCTTTCATCTTCTTTTCCCACCCCATAAAAATCCTGGATAACGGATTGATTGTATCCGCCGTCCACCCATTGGTTATTGAGTCGGAACTGGAACTTTGCCAATTGGGGTTGCCCGCTAATCGCTTCGATGTTTAGTGCTAACCTTTCCAGGTCAACTCCATTAAGCACTACATTTGTTGTTTGCATAAATTTTTGGTTTAAATGGTTTGTTCGAATAATTATATATCCATGCACAAGATTACATTATCAACAATCCAAAGGAAACAGGTGATTAGCGGACCGTCTTGTTTCGTTCCCAACTGCATGATTATTTTGAGCGGGAATATTTTTTGAAAGCTGAGAAAGGCCAATCAAGATCAGTGGACTTCTGCTCAACCCTGCCGGGTTTTCAATCAACAACTATTGTGTAAATAAAAAAAAATGAGTTAGTTAGAAGTCAGTTTTAATTGATTGCGAAAAATGGTGTAATTTATTTCATTCATTTATCTCTAATGAACCACCTTAGAAATATTGGCGCTTTACTCTACTTTAATTTTGTCTTGGCATATTCAGCATACTCACAATTCAAATTTGAAAAATCCATACTGATTAGTAAGGACAACGGGCTACCGGTGAATACGGTGAGAATGGTACGTAAGGATGATGATGGTTTTATGTGGTTCGCTACCAGTGATGGTTTGTGCCGCTTCGATGGCCAGCAGGTGAAAACGTTCAAGGACGGCAAAGACCTGCGTCATTCGCTTTTTGATAATTCGATCAATACGGTATTGCCAATTAAAGATCAAATATGGTTCGGTACGAACCAGGGCGTTTCGGTACTGGATAAAAAAGATTATACATTCAGACATTACCAATTATTTGAAAATGGCAAACCTGATTCCTTAATAAGAAGGTTTGACCAGGCCGTAAGTGTGTTATTTCTTGACAGGTCGGGAAATATATGGGTAGGCACAAGGGAAAGAGGCGTATATATGTATGATAAGGACAAGGATGACTTTCGCTTCTTTACTTTTTCAAGAGAGAAATATCCGCCGCTAAAACCGTCACTTGGATCGGATAATTCAGTACTGGGTATTGAAGCATCTAAAACGAATGATTCCATTATCTGGGCTGGAACAACAGCTGGTTTGTGGGAAATAAATAAGTATAGCGGCGATGTAAAACTTTTTACCTATCCACAAAAAGATAAAGATTACCAGGTTGCATTAAATGCGTTCAGGCGGCTTTATCATCATGATGATGGGATGTTGTATGTAGGAAATTGGGCAGCAGGAATAAATGTTTTTGATCCGGTTACCAAAACATATACACCACTTGAAGCAAAAGATGAGATCGGGCAGCTGATACGGAAAGGAAATATCGGGAATATAATAAGAAAGAATGATCACGAACTGTGGTTGTCAACAACCCTGGGTATAGCTATTTATGATACAAAATTGAAAGAAGTGACATGGCACAAATTCAACAATATGGCCGAGAATGAATATTATGCCCTTGATTTTATCGATGAAGCTAATCGTGTTTGGTATTCCGATTACACAGGATTAAGATATTTTGATCCGGCCGTTCAGCAGTTTGCTCAATACTCCTTTAAAAGCATGGCCCAACCAGGTTGGGGATTTGCCTTTTATATTTTGCCGGATGTTTCCGGAAATGATATAGTTGTTTGCCCGAGGTTTACAGATGGACTATATCACTTCAATAAAGAGAAAAAAACCTGGAAAAAATCTTTATTCCCGGTAAGCAGGAGATTTCTGACTGACCGGGAAGCGATCCGCGGACTTGTCCGGTTATCTACCGGTGATTATATTATTTCTTCGGATCATGGACTATATAGTTATTCTGAGAAAAAAGGAACACTGAACGAGCTAAAAGATATACCCGGTGTGTCACCGTCGAGAAGAGGAGATATTATTCTTGATCGTGCAGGTAATTTATGGATATCGGATGATACGGTAGGTCTTGTAAGATGGAATCCGCTTTCAGGTGCTTATCATGTTTACAAAGATGAAATTCTTATGAGAGATACCAATGTTTTTGTTAGCAGGATTACGAGCGGTTTTTTTGGACGATTGAATAATTTTTTTGAGGACAGCCGTGGCAATATATGGTTTCAAAGAGCTAATGGATTTGGTGTTTATGTATTGGCAACGGACTCCATTTGTAACTTCATTTTTAGCAAAAATGAGAAAAACAGCTTTCCCGCTATCAATGCTTTTGCAGAAGATAAAAACGGAAGAGTTTGGACAAGTAGCGGAGATGGCTGGCTCGGATATGCATTAGCAGGAAAACCACAGGAGGGAATTGTTCATAAATTAAACATAAGGGAAAGGGGAATGGACGGTTTTCTACGGCGATTAGCGACGGATAAGAATGGCGAAGTGTGGGGATATACGTCAAAAGACCTTGTGAAGATAAATGCAAACGATCTTTCTTTTACAACATATAGTTTTCAGTACGGGGTTGCTGAACCGGATTTCTCTCATTTTTCTTTTTTGCCATCAGGCGAAATGATTTTTGGCGGCCGCAATGATATCACCATTGCAGATCCTGCGGAACTGAAAAGGAATAAGGAGATACCGGTTCCCTATATCTCCGGGTTAGAGGTACTGAATCAACCGTATAATTTCAGGATGAATGACTCATCGCTTAACCTTTCATACAAACAAAATTTTTTTTCGATAGGTTTTTCGGCAAAGGCATATACGATGGCTAAAGATGTAAAATTTCGTTACCGTCTAAACGGATTTGATGACTGGAAAGAAGTAACTGGCCAGGGTGTTGCCAACTATACAAATGTACCCGGAGATGATTATGTATTTCAATTGCAGGCAGCGAACAATGAAGGAGTCTGGAATGAAAAGATATATGAACTACCAATACATGTGGCTACTGCTTTCTGGCGTACATGGTGGTTTCGCATTGGTGGTTTGTTGCTTGTGGGTCTGGCTGCTTACTGGCTTTATCGTTATAGGGTAAACCAGGTAAAGAAAAAACAGAAACTGAAATCAGAGTATGAAAAGAAATTAGCCAACGTAGAAATGAGTGCCTTGCTGGCGCAAATGAATCCGCATTTTCTTTTTAATAGCCTCAATTCAATTGATAGTTACATCATCCGCAATGAATCCAAGAAAGCATCTGAATACCTGAATAATTTTGCCAGATTGATGCGGTTGATATTGCAAAACTCACGGTCAAACTATATCAATCTTAAAGACGAACTGGAGGCGCTGGAACTTTATATGCAAATGGAAAGCCTTCGTTTTAAGAATAAATTTTGTTATTCAATTGCTGTTGATGAAAATATAGAGACAAGCTCGATAGTAATACCGCCGATGCTGATACAGCCCTACGTGGAAAATGCGATCTGGCATGGTTTGATGCACAAAACAAATGGTACCGAAGGATTGGTGAAGATCAATATTTCAAAAAATGCGGACGACCTGCTATGTGTAATTGAAGATAACGGCATCGGTAGAAAAAAAGCAGCGGAATTAAAAGAGCAAAAGCAACATAATCATAAACGAAGCATGGGCATGCAGATAACACAGGATCGGATCGAGATCATTAATAAATTATATAACATGAATGCATCAATTAACATCTATGATATGGAGGATGAGATGGGAATTGCAAAAGGAACAAGGGTTGAGTTAACAATTCCTGTTTGATTAAAAAACTATTTTATGATAAAAGCAGTGATCATTGACGATGAAAAAGACAGTATCGACACGTTGAAATGGAAACTGGAAAATTACTGTCCGGATGTAAACGTTATTTCATCATTTGAAAAGCCGGCAGAAGGAGTCAGCTACCTGAAAAAAAACCCGGTCGATCTTTTATTCCTCGATATCGAGATGCCGATGCTAACAGGCTTCGATGTGCTTGAAGAGCTGGGCCGTGATATTTCGTTTGATATCATTTTCATAACAGCGTATGACAATTTCGGGATACAAGCAGTAAAATTCAGTGCACTAGATTATTTATTGAAGCCGGTTCAAAACAAAGAGCTAAAGGAAGCTATTGATAAACATTTAAAAAGAGCACAGCAAAAAATTCCTTCGGAACAAATTGATCTTTTGCTGAATAATGTACAGGCAGAACGAAAAGGTAAAAGAGGAAGGATCGCATTGGCATCAAAGGAAAGTATTGAATTTGTTGATCCCAATGATATTGTTGTTTGCGAAGCCAATAGCAACTATACCAATGTCTATCTCGTTGAAGGAAGAAAAAGAGTTATTTCAAAAACACTAAAAGAATTTGAAGAAATGCTGGTGCAGTTTGATTTTTTTCGTCCGCACAATTCACACCTTGTCAATTTGGGAAGGGTAAAAGAATTTATTCGCGGTGATGGCGGCTATCTTGTTATGGAAAATAAAATGAAGATCCCTGTTTCAAAAAATAGAAAAGAAGAATTAATGCAGCTGCTTTCATAGCCTTCCTACTCATAAAAAGGGCCTTTCGCTCAACTCCCGCACTGTTCCAGGCAAATGCAGCTTAAAGAGACCAATGCTTGTTTAAAATTTGCATTGAGGTTAAAGCAGCAAAGTATGCATTCAGGTACCACGATCAGGACAAAAGACGGAACAATTATATGGATCAGTTATTATACGCCGGAGGAAACTAATAAGAAAATTGTTGTAATAGCGCCGGGTGTAGGATTAACTCATCAGTATTATCATCTTTTTGCAAGGTTCCTGGCCCAGCAGGGATTTGGAGTAATAACATTTGATTATCGCGGAATGGGACGATCTGCACCCGAAAAGCTGAGCGGTTATTCAGCAAATATGCATCAGTGGGCTGTGCAGGATATAAATGCTGTATTGTTGTTTGCAAAACAGCATTACCCCGGAGAGGAGATCATTTATGTCGGGCATTGCATGGGGGGAGAAATTATTGGCCTGTCTCCGGCCAGTCAATACATCAATAAAATTATTTTAGTGAGCAGCGCATTAACCTGTGAAAAATTGTATCCCTGGCACAGAAGGATCCTGCTTAAAATATCAAAATCAAAAGGCCGGTTAATGAGCTGGATTTTTGGTTATGCGCCCTCAAGCAAAAAAAGAAAACGGGAAAAAATGCCGAAAGGTGTTTATATGCAATTGGCTAATTGGTGTGATAATCCAAACGGTTTATTTGATGCATTCCCGGATAACAATTACAGGAAAATAAATGTACCCTTGCTTGCATACACATTTACTGATGACTGGTATTGTCCTCCCAAAGCAGTAACTGAATTATTAAATCATTTTGCCAACGCCGCGATTACATGGTATCATTTAAAACCAAAAGAAATTGGATTGAAACAAATCGGGCATATTGATTTTTTTAATCCTTCAATGAGGTCAACACTATGGCAATCATTATTGCAATGGATAAATAAAGAAAACAGGAGCTTTTCCCAGGATAATTTTTTAAATGTAAAACCTTATTTATATGAAAAATAAGAACAGCAAACCGGTGGTAAAAGAGGAATCACTGGATCCTCAGGATTGGGCTGAACTAAAAAAACTTGGTAACGTGATGGTAAATGATATGGTTGATTTTTTGCAAACTATCAGGGAGAAGCCTGTATGGACAAAACCGCCTCAGTCAGCAAAAAAAAGTTTCAAAACACCATTGCCACATTCGCAAATGCAGTTAGTTGAAGTTTATAATGAGTTTAAACATAACATTCTTCCTTATTATCTCGGCAATATTCATCCACGTTACTGGAGTTGGGTGATGGGTACAGGCACAGCTCAGGCTATGCTGGCAGAAATGCTCTCGGCAGGAATGAATTGTAATGTTGGTATTGGCGACCAGGCGCCTATGTATGTGGATCAGCAGGTGATTGACTGGTGTAAGGAAATGATGAATTTTCCCGCTGAAGGCAGTGGGGCATTAGTCAGTAGCGCATCGATGGCAAACCTGAATGCATTAATTGTTGCAAGGAATTCTGTAAGGAAATCAATCAGAAAATCAGGGATCAATGAACAGAGAAAAATGTTCATCTATGCTTCAACTGAAACCCATAGCTGTATTCAGAAAGCTGCCGAAATAATGGGAATAGGATCGGATGGTGTAAGAAAAGTAAGGGTGAATGAAAAATATGAAATGGATACGGTACACCTGCAGGAGCTTATTGAAGAAGATAAAATGGCAGGCAATATTCCGTTTTGTGTAGTGGCAAATGTAGGTACTGTAAATACCGGGGCAATTGATGACCTGGATAAAATATTCTGGATATGTTGCAAGGAAAATTTGTGGATGCATGTTGATGGTGCATTTGGCGCTTTATTAAAATTGTTGCCTGAATACAATGAGCGACTGGATTGTTTGGAATTTGCAGACAGTATTGCGTTTGATTTACATAAATGGATGTCGATCCCTTATGAAGCTGGAGTAGTTTTGGTTAAGGATGCTGATATGCATCGCAAAACATTTGCATTACAACCCGATTATATCTCCAATAATGAGAGAGGTATTGCCGCCGGGCCCGAGTTGACATCGAATTTTGGTTTTGAACTATCAAGAAATTTTAAAGCGTTAAAAGTTTGGATGAGTTTAAAGGAGCACGGCATTGAAAAGTTTGCAAGACTTATCAGGCAGAACATAATACAAGCAAAATATTTGACAGATCTGATAGAACAAAGTGAGGATTTGGAATTGACAGCGCCAACCTCTACAAACATTGTCTGTTTTCGTTTCAATCCGCAAAAAAATAATTTGGATGTAGACAAGTTGAATAAAGAAATATTGATGAGGTTACAGGAAAGCGGAATTGCGGCCCCCTCATACACAAAATTGAATGGTAACTACTGTTTGCGGGTAGCCAATGTCAATCATCGTACCGTAAAGGAAGATTTTGATATACTCGTAAATGAGGTAATCCGGATCGGGAACGAAATTATCAGAAGGAAAATTAATAAATGGCCAGCCGTCAACGCGGCCTGATCAGAATTCACTGGCTGTTTTTGTGCTTCTATACCATTTCCAGGGCTTTAAATATTTTATTCCTTTTGAAGTTTGAAATCTTGTTGGTACCTGCTGCCATCCGCGGCTATCACTTTTCCAAACAATAAAATGTAAATGCGGTGTGGCGGCATAGCCTGTTTTACCGCTTAGCCCGATCACCTGCCCTTGTTTAACTGTATCACCAACATTTACCAGGGCGCCATCTTTTTGTAAATGCCAGTAACCGCTTCGGGAATTATCGCTGTGCTGAATAACGATATTATTTCCATGACTGCGCCATTTTCTGCTCCAACCGCCCCTTGAGCCATCTTCTTTAACTCTTATTACAACGCCGTCTCTTACTGCAAGAATATTCGTTCCTCTTTTCATTTTAAAATCCAGGGCAGCTCTTTCCTGGTGCGAAAAGATCCCAAAATATCCTTGTACAATTAAATGAGAGCTCCCTTCTTCGTATGGCAATGAATACACATAGCTGGTATCATCTTTTATAATTCCTTTTTGAAGTTGTTTGACCTCTTTGCGAAGAGGATTATTACTGACTGCACACCCGACAAAAGCACAGCTAACAAATAGTAGGGACAGGCCTGAAAGTAAAGGTCTCATTAAAACTCCTAGAGCTACATTCATACCACAAATTTCGGGGTTCATAATTATTTAATTTTTCCGGTGGTAAAATATTCGTAGCTTCTTCATCTCCGAAGGAGTCCTTCGGACCTTTTTTAACTTTTAAACCAAAATCTATGTCTACGTTAGAAGCTGTAAGGACCACACAGCAAGTGGCCAATCGTATGAACGAATTGTTCAAGCAATTTAAATGGGACCAGGTACAGGAAGAGCTTTTTGCTGACGATGCAGAGAGCATTGAACCGGCACATTCTCCCGGTTTAAAATCCGTAAAAGGAAAGGATGCAATAAAAAAGAAAGGCGAAGATTTTAATGCCATTGTTGAAGAATTTCATGGCGGCTGGGTGGGTGATCCTGTTGTGGGTGGCAATCATATTGCTTTTGCAATGGGTATTGATGCAACTTATAAGGGAATGGGAAGACAAAACATGGAAGAGATCGCTGTGTATGAAGTAAAGGATGGTAAGATCGTAAAAGAGCAATTCTTCTATTAAAAATCGTTTTACCGGGTTAGTAATCCCGTCTAGCCTTAGGCCAGACGGGATTTTTTATTTGCAAATAAATTACTTTGCAGCATGCAAAAAAAAATACTATTGCTCGGTAGCGGCGAGCTTGGAAAGGAATTAGTAATTGCTTTAAAAAGATTGGGACAGACAGTGGTCGCCGTCGATAGTTATGCAGTTGCACCGGCTATGCAGGTATCGGATGGTTTTGAAGTGATCGACATGCTCAATGGCGAACAACTGGATTCAATTGTTGCAAAACACAAGCCTGATCTTGTTGTACCGGAAATAGAAGCCATAAGAACAGAACGTTTTTATGAATATGAAAAGCAAAACATCAAAGTAATTCCCAGTGCAAGAGCCGCTGATTTTACAATGAACCGAAAACTCATCCGGGACCTGGCAAGTAAAGACCTGGAACTGCGAACAGCAAAATATTTTTATGCTACTACGTTTGCAGAATTTACAGCAGCAGTAAACAAAATTGGTTTACCATGTGTGGTAAAACCATTGATGTCTTCATCAGGTAAGGGACAAAGTGTATTGAAAAATGAAAGCGAGCAACAGAAAGTATGGGATTATGCTATCAATAATTCAAGAGGCGACATCAAAGAAGTGATCATAGAAGAATTTATTTCTTTTCATACGGAGATCACATTGCTGACTGTAACACAGGCGAATGGCAATACATTATTCTGTCCACCGATCGGCCACAGGCAGGAAAGAGGAGATTACCAGGAAAGCTGGCAGCCTGTTGCAATAAGCAATGAAGATTTTGAGGCCGCCTGCGATATGGCCAAGAAAGTAACCGATTCATTGACAGGCACAGGGATCTGGGGAGTTGAATTTTTTCTTACGCATCATGGAGTTTATTTTTCTGAATTAAGCCCGAGACCGCATGATACAGGAATGGTGACCCTGGCCGGCACTCAAAACTTTTCCGAGTTTGAATTGCATGCAAGAGCTATTCTTGGTTTGCCGATACCTCATATTTATCTTGAACGGGCCGGGGTAAGCGCCGTTATACTGGCAAACAAAACAGCAGAAAACTTTACAATAAAAGGATTGGAGAAAGCATTGGAAGAACCCAATACCGATGTCAGGATATTCGGAAAGCCAACAACCAGGCCTTACCGTCGAATGGGCGTTGCATTGGTGCATGATGACCTGAATGCAGACATGCATCATTTGCGCACAAAGGCAAAAGAAACAGCGGATAAAATTTCGATTAATTGATTGTTAAATTGCTGAATGGTCAAATTGTTATGAAACCATTTAACAATTTAACCATGCAGCAATTAATTTAATAAACTAAACAAAATGTTTTTTATGGATAAAGTAAACCTTACCGAAAAATTCTCGCAGTTCACAGAGCATTACAGTCCAAAGATTGCCGGCGAATTAAATGGCCAGATGGTAAAGCTGGTAAAATTCAAGGGTCCATTTGTCTGGCATCATCACGACAATGAAGATGAATTATTTTATGTAGTGAAAGGAAGCTTTGATATGGAGTTGCGTGATAAAACAGTTACGATCAATGAAGGTGAATTTATCATTGTGCCTCGCGGTGTTGAACATCGACCTAATGCAAAAGAAGAAGTGCATGTTGTATTGTTTGAACCGGGAACAACATTGAATACTGGTAATGTGAAGAATGAAATGACGATAGAGAATTTGGGGAGGGTTTGAGCTAAGCTGAATTCACAAACTCACCTGACGACGTAAAAGCATCATCTAGTTTCTGCCAAGTTTGAGCTTATCGAGAATAGTATTGATCGCCTCCATACTGAATGGTTTTCTGAGAAAGTAGTTGATACCTTCTGCCTTTGCTTTTTCTTCAATCCATTTCGCTGAATCGGCTGTCATCATAATAATTTTTATCTCTTCATCTGCGAGATGAATATTACGAATAAAGTTTATACCTAATCCATCCGGAAAACTATTGTCGAGAAAAATAACAGTAGGCTTCATATAACTGAGATATTCTTCGGCTTCGTGTAACGAATAGACAGGCAACGTCAATATCTTCCTTGCTTCGAGTATCGGAATTAACAGACTGCCAAGGTCTTCATCATCATCAATGATCATCGCTGTTTTAGCTAACATTTCGTAGGGTTCAATTAGTGTTAAGATTGCAGAACAAAAATTCAGCCTCATTTTAGTGCTGACTGTTTTCTGACTTGCACACATTCCTTTTCTTATAAGATGAGGATAATTCTCCACTATCAATAAATATTGGGGTTTTATGTCACAGGTAAAGTTGCTACGTGTAGCGGGAGAAATACTATCGTAATAGTTGTATGGAATAAAAAATATCTGTCCCGTTTGCCTGGCATCATCACAATGCTCTTCCGGGCAAGACTCCATGAGGACAGAAGAATGAGGACTGCATTTATGACTTTGAATTGTCTTTAAAAACAAAGAAAAGGATCAGGCTGATCAGGTGAAGACCGAAAAGATAAATGCAAATTATTGCTCCATAAAATCCGATTCCACCAAATACAATTCCTAAAGAACTATCTTCTCCGCTTAGCCATGTAATAAGAAGACTAACGGCAGATATAATGAAAGAATACTGAAGCAATAAAAAAATGTATTTTGACTTCTTTAAAATGAAAGAAAGGATCAAAATGACTATATAAATAAAGACAAGAAAAACACCTATTAATGCCATGTAAATACTTACATCATTAAAAAAATTTCCAAAGACGCTTTCTTCCCCACCCAACCACGCAAGCAAAAGGCTAAGAACCGAAATGATAAAAATAATCGTTAGTGGTAAATAGAAGTATTTTGAAGCTCTCCGCATAAGATCAGTTCGTTATTAAAGTTAAGAAACTTTCCAGATCTTTTGTTTCGTACCACGGGTCTGCCACAATCATATTTAAAATTGTAAAGCTCTTCCGGGCAAGAGCCTGTGAGGACAGAAAGAAGAAGTGCATGTTGTTTTGCTTGCGCCGGGAACAACGTTGAATACATGGAATGCAAAAATGAAATGGCATTGAAAAGGTTAGACAGAGTTTGATGGAGAGCACTTCGAAAAGGATTGCTGCGGTTTACCGACTTTTGCGAATTGCTCAAGAAAGTCTATTATCTAGCACTTATTTTGAATATGTGTATTGCATGGTTGCTTTTACTTTATCACTTCTTTTTAATGACACTTTCAATAATGTACCATCCGAATTAT
>DASUTO010000546.1:0-11288 GCA_036374555.1 Chitinophagaceae bacterium | reverse complement strand
AACATGTTAATATTTCTGAGATCCTGAAACTATTACAACCAGGCAAGGTTTATTACTGGAATGCCACCGTTAAAGGCGAACCTGAAAATACAGCAAGACACTATTTACGTTATGTACCAAAAGAAGAGTATCAAACTTTTTTTAATGCATTTAAAAAAACCGATGCAGCAGAAACCGATGCCGAAATGAATTTCCGTCTTGGTTTTGTATTGGAAGAAAAGCACTATTTAACCGAAGCATTTAATCATTATTTAAAAGCTACACAGCTTGATCCCACTAACCCGCTTTATCGTTTTACATTTATGTCATTCAAAAAAGATTTTGAAATAAAATAAATTTCAGCTGCTGAAATTCTTTAAGATGCGTCCGCCGCGGCGGATGCATTTTTATTTAAATATCATCCATACTTTTGAACTTCACTCAAAACCCTTTTGGGGACAGGCATGAAAATACACTTCTGGAGCATCGGTAAAAACAATGAGCCATATATCAAAGAAGGTGTGGAAGATTTTACCAAACGCATCTCTAAGTATTACCCGGTAGAATGGACGATCATTCCTTTACCCAAAAACGCAGGCATGATGAGTGAAATGGATCTTAAGAAAAAAGAAGGGGAAATAGTTTTGGAATGGCTGAACAAAGATGATTATCTCGTTGCCCTTGATGAAAGAGGAAAGCAATTTACATCAGAAGCGCTGGCTGATTTTATTATGAAAAGAGGTAACGAAAGTGTAAAGAATCTTGTGTTCCTCATCGGAGGAGCGTTTGGAATTGATGAAGCTGTACTAAAAATAGCCAATCATAAATGGAGTCTTTCGCAGCTTACTTTTCCGCACCAGTTGGTAAGGTTGATATTGGCAGAGCAGGTTTACCGGGCCTGCAGTATTTTGAGAAATGAAAAATATCATCATAAATAAATTTTATTTTCGGACACATAAATCAATTCAATGAATATTTCTATCACCCTGATCTTAGTGATTGGCACAGGAATTATCTCTTTTCTCGCTTTCAATAATGAAAAGACTAAAAATGATCTTATATTCTATCCCCCAGCCATTAACCGGGGACAGGTCTATCGTTTCATTACACACGGCTTTATACATGGTGATACGTTTCATCTTATTTTCAACCTGATCGCTCTCTATTCTTTCGGGGAAAATGTAGAAGCAATGTTTTCTCACCCGGCTATATTTGCAGAAAAGGGAAGACTATTCTATATCATCTTATATTTTTCCGCGTTGATCATTGCTTCTGTTCCTGACTATATCAAACATAGAAACGACTATTACTTCCGCTCATTAGGAGCTTCCGGTGCTGTCTCGGCTGTAATTTTTTCTTCGATACTTTTTAATCCTAATGGGGGTATTGGTTTTGCTTTTCTACCGGGGCTTGACATTCCGGGTTACATCTTTGGTGCCATCTATATAATAGCATCCACAATAATGGCAAAAAAGGGACAAGACAACATAGGGCACACCGCACATATCACAGGCGCTTTTTATGGACTTATTTTTACGTTTGTAATGACGAAGCTTTTTACAGAAATTGATGTCCTGGATCTGTTTTGGAGACAAGTAACCGGCGGTTAATTATTTTGTTAAGGCGATCTGCAATACCTGCTTTGTCCTATCAGTGATCTTAAATCGTTCATCAATACGGTGTCCAACCACCCAAACAATTTTTTTATCCATCTCGAGCACCCATGTTTTTTCCTTTCCTGTTTTCGATAATTTCTGATCAATAAAAAAACGGGAAAGCTTTTTCTTTTTCTTCATTCCCAGGGGATAAAAATAATCGCCTGTTTTCCATTTGCGGAGGATCAAGGGAAAATTGATCTCTTTTGCATCGAGACAAGCTATGTTATTTGATGTTTGAGGTTTGAAGTTTGAGGTTTGAAGTCTTTCGATCTCAATTTTTCCTTCCTCAAATTGTAAAGTTTTATTTTTTTCTTCGATGATGATCATTGCTGATCCCGCTGAATTTACCGGGCTAACAATAAACCAATGCCGGTGCCTGATGATCCTGTAATTAAATGTTGGCGATTCAATATATTTTCCTGATTCACTTTCTGCCAGCTTGATCACTTCATCAATTTGTTTTTCATTAAAGCCAAAATCAGCAATGATATCGTAGATCAATGCCCTGTTATTGTAGCTTATTAATTGCTTAACGGGGATATGCCATTCACTTCCTTTTTCTTTTACAAGTTTCTTTTTAATATCACCAACTGCAAGCTTATAAAGTTTTTCGATCTCTTTAAAACGATTGATATTATCATTTAAATTTTCATTTACCTGCGGATAAACTTTACTGATAGCAGGAATGATCTCATTTCGGAAAAGATTACGGGTGTATTTAGAAGAAAGATTAGAAGAGTCTTCCACAAAGTCCAGCTTGTTCTCTTTTGCAAATTGTATCAACTCATCTTTTGAAAAGATCAATAAAGGCCTCTTGATATGTCCATATGAGACTGGTATACCTGTCAGTCCATGCAAACCTGTGCCGCGACAAAAATTCATTAGCACAGTTTCTGCATTATCATCAGCATGGTGTGCAGTGAGGAGGTGAGTCAGGGGTCGGGAGCCGGGAGTCTGGAGTTCAGCGTGCTGGCTCCTAACTCTTAACTCTGAACTCTGAACTAATTCATCAAACCACTCATATCTCAACACTCTCGCCGCTTCCTGGATCGACATTTTATTTTCTTCCGCGAATTTTTCTGTATCAAACTTCTTAACCTTAACCTCAGCCTTATATTTTTCAGCAAGCTCTCTCACAAATTCTTCGTCCCTCTCGCTCTCCTCTCCTCTTAATTGAAAATTGCAATGAGCAATGGTAAAATCATAACCAGCCTGTTTGCATAGCTCGCAAAGCACAACAGAATCGATCCCGCCGCTGACTGCAAGGATCAATTTATCTTTTAGCGAAAAAAGATTGCCATTTTGAATATTCAATTTAAATTTTTGTAACAAGTTCATATTTTACCAGGAAGAAAAAGGATTGAAAGAAATGCCAACACAGCAATGACAATAAATAAAATGTTCATTCCCCTTTCCCAGGGACTATCGATAACGAAATTAACTGGTTTAGAAGGATCATAAATTATCTGAACTGTATCACCAATCTTATACTTTGACCGAACTGTTGAATCATATTTTTTTTCAATGAGTTCCCCCGAAAGAGTTTTAAATTTAATTATTGGAAGGCGGCCGCCATCATGATCGCTCTCAAAATTTATGATCTCACCATCCGCTGGAAGGCCGTTTTTACGAATCTTCTCTTTTCTAAAATAATAAAATACTAAATAGCAAAGTAAACCGAATCCTAAAGCATTATAAATTATGAAAGCTCCATTGCTCATGTTAAAAAGTTAATTCCTCAAAAGCACTTCTCAACTCACTCAACGAATGATTGTCACCAGCTTTTTTTGCTTCCTCCATTCCTTTCCCGTACACTTTAATAGCATTCTCAGTTTCTCCAATTCTCTCCAATAATTTGGCAAGATGATAATAGCTTCCGATATAGCCCGGTTCATTTTCAAGTATTGACTCAAATAACTTCCTTGCATCATTATCATTTCCCAGCTTAATATATTCCAGGGCCAATGCATGACAAAGAAAACTATCGGCAGGATTCTCCAGCAACATTGACTTTATCTTTTCAACTCTATCCATCTGAATAAATTATTAATTAATAATTATTAATAATTAATTGTACCACCTTATCTTTGTCTTAGTTGCATAAACAACCATCCTTCGCTTCTCCCGATAGCTATCGGGACAGGATGACAAAGTAAATCTTTTGCAAAAAACAGTTTATGAAAATTTTAGTTTGTATCAGTAAAACGCCTGATACCACGGCAAAAATAGCCTTCACAGATAACAACACGAAATTCGATACCAATGGCGTGCAATGGATCATCAATCCATACGATGAGTGGTATTCGCTTGTTCGTGCTATTGAATTAAAAGAAGCGGATGCTTCTACTGTTATTCATTTGATAACGGTTGCCGCTGCTGACGCCGATCCTATTATTCGCAAAGCATTGGCGCTTGGCGGCGATGAAGCCATTCGTGTGAATGGTGATAGTCATGACAGTTTTTACATCGCTTCACAGATCGCTGAAGTGGCAAAGCAAGGTAGTTATGATCTCATATTTACCGGAAAAGAAACGATAGATTATAATGGTTCATCCATCGGTGGAATGGTAGCGGAATTATTAGACATGCCCTATGTTTCACTTGCTACAAAATTTGAGTTGGGAGGAAGCAAAGCAACAGTGACACGAGAGATCGAAGGTGGTGAAGAAGTTTGCGAGGTGAATTTGCCTGCCGTCGTTAGTTGTCAGAAAGGAGTAGCAGAACAACGCATTCCAAATATGCGGGGTATTATGGCTGCAAGAACAAAGCCATTGAAAGCAGTTGAACCAGTTCCTGTGGATGCGTTAACAGGAATTGCAGGTTTTGAATTACCCCCTGCAAAGGCAGGAGTAAAATTAGTGCCGCCTGATAATGTGGAAGAGCTGGTACGTCTATTAAAAGAGGAAGCTAAAGTTATCTAATACCCCTGTCTCCGCCGCGGCGGAGAACTCAGGTGGTAGATACCGATAAATATTAAATAGTTCTTTAAAAGATAGTTTGATGGTTGTGTTACCAGCTTTCGTAATTCTTTTCAGCTCGGGTTGCGTCGCACACTTCAACTTTATGTATTCTATTCAACAACATTAATAATAAAAAAAATCTCTGTTGGGGTGTTACTGGCTAAGTTCCCCCTTCAGGGGGACAGGGGGTTTTATGTCAGTTTTAATTTTTATAGATACAGCCGAAGGCCATGTTAAGAAAGCGTCCCTTGAAGCAATGACCTATGGTACGAAAGTAGCAGAACAACTGGGCACAACGGCTGAAGGTGTTGTACTCGGTACCGCAAAAGAAGATCTTGCTGCGTTGGGAAAATATGGTGTGAAGAGAATTCATCATGTAAACAACCCATCGCTTGATCATTTGGATGCACAAGCTTATACAAAAGCAATTGCGGATGTTGCTGCAAAGACCGGCGCCCGGGTTATTGTGTTCTCAAATAATGTAGATGGAAAATCAATTGCACCACGTTTGTCTGCAAGAATGAAAGCAGGGCTCGTTTCAGGTGCTGTGGCATTGCCTGATACAAGCAAAGGTTTCATCGTAAAGAAAAATGTTTTCTCCGGGAAAGCTTTTGCAAATATTGCGTTGAACACTGATGTAAAAATTATTGCGCTTAATCCGAATGCTTATCAAACTATAGCAGGTGAAGGAACAGCAGAAGTAGTCCCAACAGACCTTGCAGTTGATGCACCTAAAGTAAAAGTGACTGCTGTAAATAAAGTAAGTGGCGAAGTTCCATTAACGGAAGCCGAGATCGTTGTAAGTGCCGGTCGCGGTTTGAAAGGTCCTGAGAACTGGGGCATAGTAGAAGAACTGGCAAAAGTTTTACACGCTGCCACTGCCTGCAGTCGTCCTGTTGCCGACGCACATTGGCGTCCGCATAATGAACACGTAGGACAAACAGGTACCGCCATTGCTCCTACTCTATATATTGCCATTGGTATTTCCGGCGCCATTCAACACCTTGCTGGTGTAAACAGAAGTAAAGTGATCGTTGTTATAAACAAAGATCCGGAAGCTCCTTTCTTTAAAGCTGCTGACTATGGAATTGTTGGTGACGCTTTTGAAGTTGTACCAAAGATGACCGAAGCAATAAAGAAAATAAAAGGATAAACAAGTAGGAATTTTTTTTAAAAGGTTGGCTGGTCTCCAGTCAGCCTTTTATTTTTCAATGACTATTTTCAGGTTTTTAATCCGGCAAGCTACTAAATCAATTAACTAAAATCCCTTAGTTTCGTGGCTTAATTATGAAGAAGATAGAACTGGAAATAGTCGCCCTCTCGCATAGTATTACACAAACTCATTCTTATGCGGTTGTTTTAGGCGAAGTAAATGGCCTTCGGCGTCTCCCCATCGTTATCGGTGGTTTTGAAGCACAGGCTATTGCAGTTGCCCTGGAAAAAATGCAACCCAGCCGCCCTCTCACCCATGACCTGATGAAAAATTTCATGACCGGCTTCAGCATTGATCTGCATGAGATCATCATCTGCGACCTGCAGGAAGGCATCTTTTATTCCAAACTGGTTTGTTCTACAGAAAAAGACACTCTTGAGATCGATTCCCGTACTTCTGACGCATTGGCCCTGGCCGTTCGCTTTGGCTGCCCTATTTATACCTATGAAAATATCCTCGACAGCGCCGGTATATTGATGGAAGAAACAACAGGTAAAAAGAAAAAATCAAAAGAACAAAAAGAGGTTCCCGTAGAAGAAACTGGTGGCAGCAATGAAGATCTTAAAACGATGAGTCTTGAAGACCTGAATACATTGCTTAACGAGGTTCTTGAAAATGAAGATTATATTCGGGCAATTGCCATCAGGGATGAAATAAATAACAGGAAGAAGAAATAGTCTCATAACAGTTGCTATCTGCCTCAATTAATAATTATTAATTAATAATTATTAATTTTTAATTCAATCATGGTCACTTTTCCCAATTGTAAAATAAATCTTGGCCTGAACATCGTAAGCAAACGTGATGATGGCTATCATGATATTGAAACCGTCTTCTTACCCATTCCTTTAAACGATGCATTGGAAGTGATCGAAAAAGAAACGTTTGAATTTTCAACCAGCGGCTCAGCAATAGAAGGAGAAACCGAGAAAAATCTTTGCATCAAAGCTTATCATTTATTAAAAAAAGACCTTCCCAATTTACCATTGGTTCAAATGCATCTGCATAAAGCAATACCGATGGGTGCAGGACTTGGTGGTGGTAGCGCAGATGGAGCATTCACATTAAAATTGCTGAATAAAAAATTCGACCTGCACCTATCTGAAAAACAACTGATCAATTATTCATTACAACTGGGAAGTGATTGCCCTTTTTTTATCTCAAACAAACCTTGCTTCGCAACCGGTCGTGGCGAAAAATTAGAACCAATAGAATTGGATCTTTCCGGATATAAAATTGTAATCATCCATCCGGTAATTCATATCAGCACAGCCCGGGCATTTGAAAGAATCAACCCCTTGAAGCCGGTTAAATCAATAAAACAAATAATTCAACAACCTATCTCAACATGGAAAGATGAATTAATAAATGATTTTGAAAAACCTGTTTTTGCAAAATATCCTGAGGTAAAAAAGATAAAGGATGTATTGTACAATGCAGGGTCCATTTATTCATCTATGAGTGGTAGTGGTTCAGCCGTATATGGCATCTTTAAGAAAGAGAACCCGATCTCCCTGTCATTTCCTGGAAATTATTTTGTCAAGACTTTATTCAACTGATCGCAACAAGTCATTTAGATCAAGTGGATCAGTAACCATTAGCAGATTTCCCTTTTCATCCTTTGGCCATTGTTCCTTTGGTTTATCCCAATAAAGTTCAACCCCATTTCTATCGGGGTCGTTTAAATAAATAGCCTCTGACACTCCATGATCTGATGCTCCTGTCAACGGATAGTTTGCTTCAATCAATTTCTTCAAAGCCGCAGCCAGGTCTTTTCTTGTCGGAAATAAAATTGCAGTATGATAAAGTCCTGCCGTATTTATTGGCGCCGGTCCTGCATTTTTACTATGCCATGTATTTAACCCGATATGATGATGATAACCCCCTGCTGAAATAAAAGCAGCGCTGTCACCGAAGTATTGCTGCACTTCGAATCCTAAAAGATCACGGTAAAATTTTAATGACCTTTCAAGATCAGCGACTTTCAAATGAATATGCCCGATCCTTGTACCTGCAGGAATTGTATAACCCATTTTAGGTAATTTTTTATTTACGGCTGCAAGTTAAACCAGTCTGATTGGTTAAAACTTATCATGTATCAATTACTTCTCAGGGTTGATTAGCCGGGGCTTTTTTAGTATCTTGCATTCCCGAAGGGATTCTTTCGGAACAAATTTCTACCTATCACGCAGTCTTTATTCATATCATTTTTCCTGAAACAAAACCTCGATCTGCTCAATCACCGAGGTTAAAGGCCCCACCAACCTCCCCAAAGGGGAGGCTTAGAATATTCTTTATTTTTCACGATACTTTTTTATGGAAACAACAATAAATATGTCAGAAAAGACACAATACTATTTAGACCTCGAGGAAAAATATGGAGCACATAACTACCATCCTGTTCCTGTGGTGCTGGAACGTGGCGAAGGAGTTTATGTTTGGGATGTTGATGGTAACCGTTACTATGACTTCCTTAGTGGTTATTCTGCCATTAACCAGGGGCATTGTCACCCGAAAATTGTTCAATCATTTATTGAGCAATCGAAAAAACTTACATTAACCAGCAGGGCGTTTCACAATAATGTGCTTGGCGAGTTTGAAAAATATGTCACATCGCTTTTTGGATATGACAAAGTACTCCCCATGAATACCGGTGTAGAAGCAGTTGAAACAGCTATTAAACTTTGTCGCAAATGGGCCTATGAGGTAAAAGGAATAAAAGAAGGTGGTGCCAGCATCATTGTGTGTGAAGGAAATTTTCATGGCCGAACTTCAACTGTTATCTCTTTTAGTAGTGATCCATCGGCAAGAAAAAATTTTGGGCCTTATATGCCGGGGTTCATTTCTATTCCATATAATGATATAAATGCCCTGGAAAAAGCTTTGAATGATAAAGACGTTGCAGGGTTTCTTGTTGAACCAATACAAGGCGAAGCGGGAGTATTTGTTCCCAATGATGGCTATTTGTCAAAAGCAAAATTGCTTTGTGAAAAATCCAATGTTCTTTTTATAGCTGATGAAATTCAAACTGGTTTGGCAAGAACCGGAAAGATGCTGGCCTGTGATCATGAAAATGTTCGCCCCGATATTTTGATCCTTGGCAAAGCATTGAGCGGAGGGATGATGCCCGCCAGCGCTGTTCTTGCTGATGATGAAATAATGATGACCATTAAACCTGGTGAACATGGAAGTACATATGGAGGTAACCCACTTGCATCCAAAATTGCTATTACTTCTTTACAGGTATTGATAGATGAACAGATGGGTGAGAATGCAGCTGCCATGGGCAATCTCCTAAGGGAAGAATTAAAAAAGATCGATTCTCTGCATATAGCCATGGTACGAGGAAAAGGTTTACTAAATGCAATTGTTATCGATCACAGGAATAAGGATGCTGCATGGGAACTTTGTCTTGAACTAAAGAAAAACGGTTTACTTGCAAAACCAACACATGGAGATAAGATACGTTTTGCGCCGCCACTTGTTATCAATAAAGATCAACTAATGGAATGCGTTGAAATAATAAGAAAGAGTCTTTCTGTTCTGAATTAATTTCTGTATGACGACAATCAACCGGCGTAATAACTTATGCCGGTTTTTTTATTGTCAATAACAGCATAACTTCAAACGATAAACCATAAACGTTAAACTTAATATGGATACACATCTACATCACGATAGTAATATTCATAAAGAGGAACATTTAAAAAGCAGTGATCTTTTAAGGGATGTGGTTATCGGGATGAGTGACGGGCTTACTGTTCCCTTCGCGTTGGCTGCAGGACTTAGTGGAGCAGTGGATTCAACGCACATCATCGTTATCGCCGGCATTGCGGAAATCGCGGCGGGTTCTATTGCAATGGGCCTGGGTGGTTATCTTGCTGGTAAAACGGAACAAGATCACTACACCAGCGAGGTTAAAAGAGAATATTATGAGGTTGAAAATCTTCGTCATAGGGAAATAGAAGAAACAAAAGAGTTTTTTAAGAATATCGGTCTGAGTGAAGAACTTCAAAACAAGGCGACTGAAGAAATCGCAAAAGATAAAAAACAATGGGTTGAGTTTATGATGAAGTATGAGTTAGGTCTTGATAAACCAGATCCCAAACGAGCAACCAAGTCGGCACTTAACATTGGCCTTTCCTATGTCTTTGGAGGACTAGTCCCTTTAAGTCCCTATTTCTTTATTGATTCACCTACACAAGCTTTAAGCATTTCTTTAGTAGTTACTCTGCTTTGTTTGTTTGTGTTTGGCTGGTTTAAAAGCAAGATCACTGGGGTACATCCATGGTGGGGTGCATTTAGAGTAACGATGATCGGCGCTGCCGCCGCGGCTGCTGCATTTGGTGTGGCTAAATTATTCGGAGGATGATATTTATCGGTAATACGAATACTGTAAGACATGTTTAAAACACCAGCGTCTTGTCATACGGAGCCTAGTTTTAATAAATTTCAAATTGAATGAATTTAAGCGAGGTATCTCAGATTCTGATAAAGTCTGAGATACCTCGACTATCTTTCCCTATAAAAGTAAAAGTTCAGAATTAATCGTCCCGGTATGACAAGACCCCACTATTTGAGGTTTCTGGTTGAAGTAGTAATAAATAATCTTAATCTCATCCTTTGCCTTCCTCTTTCAATTTAACATCCGGGAAAAGGGCTGCGATAAGCATAAGAACGGAAGCAAGCATTACAAGCCATAATCCAATTTGTTTTTCGGGGCATTCGCCTTGGCTGCACATGGAAATAATAAAATAATTTCTTATAGCCCATGCTATATTCAATGCAACGATCAATAGGTTGACCCGCTTGGCCCAAAGTTTAGGTATAAAATGAAATATGATAAAGAAAAAACTCAACACGAAATGAGTATAACCGGGTTTTCCAAAATTTGTTCCTGTAGAATCGATACCACTGACAACAATATTATTCGAAGAAATAATAACCCAGGGCATAAAACAGGAAACGACCAAAAGTATTACAGCAACCAGGCCGATCCATTTCATGTAACGCATAGCGAAGAATTAAGGAGGCAAAAATAAGTGCAAAACCAAATGATGAACTTTATTTGTTTTGGATATTGATTTGATGAATTGGCTGGCATAAAAATTCACTGATAATCATTATAAAACTATACCAGGAGTTGCGTAAATTAGAGTGTTGGACAGAAATGGCCGCATAGCATATCATAATTTTCTTCGCACAGTACTGGCGGCCACGAATGACCGCCTTTGGCATTTATCAAATTCAAATCATTCTTTTTATTCTTTGCAATTACATTCAACTTGCAAAGGCTACGTCATTCTTAATTCTGTCCAACGGATCGGGGCATGACAACCCGGAAACATTCACTTTTGAGCCACGTTCTTCCAACATTGGATTTGGCGCAATTCTGTGACGGTCGTTAGAAAATATTTTCACATCAACTTTTTAATCTGCAACTTTATTATGAAAATATTTTCCGGGGTGTCAGACTTG
>DASUTO010000545.1:0-3207 GCA_036374555.1 Chitinophagaceae bacterium | reverse complement strand
TTTTCATCAGCCGTTGCAATTATCAATGAAAGATGTCCGCCCGCTGAGCCGCCTTCAATTCCTATATGAGCTGGATCGATGCCCAATTGCTTTGCATTGTATCGTATATAGCGTACCGCTCTTTTCAGATCCTCTACCTGGTCAGGAATGGCATATCGTGGTTGTGAACCCAGCACAACCATAAAAACATTGTATCCTTTGCCGAGATATTCTCTTTTATAATAAACACCTCTTTCTATCATATTGAAATTAGAGAACCAACTGCCGGCTTGTACACTGATGATCGCTTTACCATTTGATCTTACTTTTGGTTTTAACTGTGTCATCAATAAGCCCATTCCATCTTTTCTTCCATAAACAATTTCTTCCTGCGGATATGTGTTGGCTTCTGCTTTTTTTTGAACTGCAGCAAGTAAAGGCTTCCAGCGTTTGTCTGATTGTAGTGCTTCCAGCTCCTTGGATCCCGAAATATTTTTATAATCACTTTGCGTCAGCTTATCATTTTTTGAAAGGATATCAAGTACATAAAATGCACTGTCCGGTGAATTGGCCAGCGTCCATGAAGAAGCTGCTAATATATACCTGTTGAATGCCGCAGTTGATCCTTGTAACTCTATTCCATCATGATACAAAATGGCCGCATTTTTAAAGTCTTTTAGGTAATAAAGAGAATCTGCTCTTCTAAATAGCTGGTTTGCATTTTGGGCAATTGAAAAGTGTGCCGTTAGAATACAAAAAAAGATAAGAATAATATTTTTCATAAAAGATTTTTTTACTGAACCTCAAACCAACAACATCAAACATCAAACCTCTTGCGTCCATTTATCTCTTTCGTCCGGCGAAAATTTCCAGGGAGCAAAATTATTTTCAACATTGCTGAACATTGCGTTCCATTCCTGTGGGGCATTGCTTTCTTCCATTACAAGAGAACGACGAAGTTCGAGAATGATCTCAAGAGGAGAGATGGAAACAGGGCATTCTTCCACGCAGGCATTACACGTAGTGCATGCACGAAGCTCTTCAACAGTTATATAATTATGCAATAATTTTTTACCGTCATCCTTATATACCTTATTTACATTTATATTCCTTCCCACAGCTTCAAGCCTGTCTCTCGTGTCCATCATAATTTTTCTTGGCGATAAAGCTTTACCGGTTTGTGTGGCAGGACAAGCGGCAGAGCAACGGCCACACTCAGTACAACTGTATGCATCCATTAGATTTCTCCAACTAAGATCAAAAACATCTTTAGCGCCGAAATTTGCAGGCGGTGCTGCATCAGTTGGCGCCAGCTCTGGTTGCATTGCATACGATACTTCCTTCTGAACTGCCGGCATATTCTTCATTTCTCCTTTTGGTTCCAGTCTTGCATAATATGCATTCGGGAAAGCAAGAACGATATGCAGGTGTTTTGAATAGGGCAGGTAATTTAAAAATGCAAAAATGCCGACGATATGCAGCCACCAGGCTGTCCGTTCTATGACCATCAGGTTAGAGGATGAGATCGAGGTTAAGGAGGAGGAGATCATGCCACTGAAAAGAAAACTTCCAGTATCATGATAATGCTCATTACCCTGTAACTGCAAAGCTCTATCGCTTGTATTTAAAGTGAGAAACAGTAACATCAGGACAATTTCTGTAATAAGAATATAATTGGCATCGCTTCTTGGCCAGCCGTCAAGATCTTTACTAATGAATCTTTTTAGCTTGATGATATTTCTTCTTATCAAAAAAATGGCACAGGCAAGAATTACAAGCACAGCCAATACTTCAAATGCATTAATGAGAAATGTATAAAAGCTACCAAGTGGTTTGGCAAACAAGCGATGTGTTCCAAAAATCCCGTCAAGCACTATTTCCAGCACTTCAATATTAATAATGATAAACCCTGCGTACACAAAGAAGTGCAGGACTGCTACCAACGGGTTTTTAAACATTTTCTTTTGCCCAAATGCTAATAACAATACATTTTTCCATCGTAGGCTTTTATTATCACTGAAATCTTCATCACGACCGAGTTTGATATTCCGACTGATCTCCTTTACTTTTTTTGTAAAGAACCAGATGGCGATAATGGAAACAAGAACAAACAGGATCTGTTGAACAATTTGCATACGCAATCAATTACATTTGCTAAATTAAGTGTTTAAAAATTAAATTGTTTAATTGACAAATTGTTATGGCCACCGAAAAAAAATATATTCTAAGCAAAGAAGTCGTAGAAAAAAAACTGCGCCGCATGGCGTTTGAAATTTTGGAAAATAATATTGATGAAAAACAGATCATTCTTGCAGGCATAAGAGAAAGTGGGAGTGTAGTAGCAAAAGTGATCCAGCAAATGCTCGGTGAAATATCTTCTATTAAAACAGAGCTAATTACCATCACCCTTGATAAAAAAGAGCCAACCGATGTTTCGTTGAGCAGATCAATTGACTTTAACGGGAAAGTTATAATCCTGATCGATGATGTAAGTAATAGTGGTAAAACATTGCTGTATGCGTTGAAACCTTTTATTATATCTCATCCAAAGAAAATTCAAACATTGGTGCTGGTAGAAAGAACACATACCAGCTTTCCAGTACGGCCGGACTATGTTGGGTTATCTATTGCTACAACTTTGCTGGAACATATTTTTGTAGAAGTGAAGGGAGATAAAATAGAAGGAGCTTACTTAAAATAAGGAACCATGATTTACATGAATAAAAGGAATTATGGGGAAAATGGGATGACGCTTTTAACTTAGTGAGATTTCCAGTTATCCTCTTAATCCTTGTTTTCTGAAATCCTATTAATCGTGGTTCTTTGGTTTAAAAATGTATCGCATGTGCTTTTAGTTTTCCATTCGAAAACTCAAGACTTGGCGTTGGGAATTTGAAGGCATCAAGAAAACCCAGCAAAACTTTCACGCCTTTTTTATTTGTTTTTATTTTACTGAAATTGAGATCGGGCGCAAGAAACCATTGCCTGTATCTTTTTATATCGGTCCGGTTGACAGGCATGCCTGTGTCTTCATCGATCCAGATATTTTCAAACCCGCCAAACATTCCATCAGCACCGTAGCCTAAGGCTACGTTTAGCCATGCAGGTATATTTGATCCCTGGAAGAATGATCTTAGGTTGGCACTGAGCCAATAGGTTTGTCCATTATAATCTTTCAACATTCTTTCGATATGACTGCTCCCAAAAAGTTCGTCAGATCTTTCATTA
>DASUTO010000544.1:0-9713 GCA_036374555.1 Chitinophagaceae bacterium | reverse complement strand
TAAGGCGTTTGCCAAACGTATAGCCAAGCTGAACGTTACGAATCCGGAAGAAACTTCCATCCTCAATCCAATATGAAGAGTTCTGGTAGTTTGTCGCCCTGGAAGTATTTAATATCGGCTCCCAATTGGAAGTACCTACTCCATTCCACCGCTCTAGTCTTCCCACCAGGTAGTTGAAGTCTGCGAAGGTTCCCTGGTTCCAGGCCCTGTAAATTTCATTTCCATAAACTCCCTGCAGATCCACGCCAAAGTCAAATCCTTTATAAGTTAATGAAATAGATCCGCCATACATAAAGTCAGGAGTTGGATTTCCGATATTTGTTCTGTCGTCAGTGGTTATTTTACCATCGCCATTAATGTCCTTAAATTTTATATCACCAGGGTTAACAGTGCCGATCATGCTTGTTGGGCTTTTTAGTATCTCCGTTTGGGTTTGATAAATACCACTGTGCTGATAGCCGTAAAAATATCCGATAGGATATCCTGCCGTTGTTCTTGCCGCCCCGTTAAAGATTTCAAATCCTTGCTTGTTTAACTGAATAACCTTATTGCTGATAGTTGTAAGATTACCGGAAATGGAGTATGTCAGGTCTTTTGAGATGCTTCTGGTCCAGGTTGCCGAAAACTCGAATCCCTTATTTTCAATTGTGCCCAGGTTATCTAATAGTGGAAGCTGTCCGGCCCCAAGGTCAATTAAAGTAATCACATCTTCGGTGCGCCTGTTATAATAAGCGGCTTCAAAATGTAAGGCATTTCTTACTGCATTTAATTCAAAGCCAGCTTCCCAACTGCGAACAGTTTCCCAATTCAAATCATCTGAGGCAATATATTGGGGTTGAAGTGCATTGATAATATTATTACCAAATACACCAGCATTCGCATTTGTCAATGTAGGATAAGCAGGGTATCTATATTGAGCAGGTATATTTTTACTTCCCAAAACACCCCAGGAACCTTTTATTTTTAAATAATCAAATATGTCCTGGTCGCTAAGAAAATCTTCCTGGCTGACAATCCATGCCACACCTATTGCTCCGAAATTTTTCCATTCATTTCCTATTTTATAAAATTGGCTACTGCCGTCTCTTCTGAATGAAGCATTTAATAAATATTTTTTCTTAAAACTGTAAAGGCCCCTGAGGAGATAGGAAAGTGATGCTTCTTCATAACTACTTCCTGAACCAGTCTTGGTAGCCGCGGTACCAACAGCATCTACAAACCAGAACCGCGGATCATTGGGAATTACATCAGCGGAACCTTGTTGCACAGAAGAATTTACTCCTTCATAGGCATTATAGTAAGTGGTGATGCCTCCCAAAACTGTCAGATCATGGTCGTCAAACTTATTTTTATAAGTCAACAGATAATCCATCTGTGTCTTAGGGTAAATATCCTGGCTTTGATAAACTGCTGTTTGCCTTCTGCTGGTATCATTTTTATTACTGCCAACAATTTCCGGATTATATACTACAAGAATAGGATCATAACGTCTTGCCGTGTTAAATCCATAATCTGCATAAAGCTGAGCCCTGAAATTGAATTTTTTCAAAAAGCTTAGTTCCCCATAAATACTTCCAACTGCTCTGTACTCTTTATTAATAGCCGTAAACTTTTCTGTTTCTACTGAAACAAGCGGATTAAACACCTGGGCTCTTTGAAATGCAGGTAAGGTATGAAGCAATCCTGAACCATTAGGATCATAAATAGGAGCAATAGGAGCAGCACGAATTGCAGAACCCACATCCTTATTTACAGGCAACATTGCGTGATAGCCAGTGAAGGTGAATCCAAACTTCAGTGCTTTTGATACTTTTAATTCATCATTAATGGAAAGTGTATATTTTTTGTATTCCTCATGCTTTATCAGGCCTTCTTCATTGATATAGCCAAGGCCCATATAAAATTTATTTTTTTCAGTCGCTCCGCTTATGCTGATGTTATTATAACTGACAAATGCATTTTGGAAAATTTCATCTTGCCAATCTGTATTCGCTTTAAAATACTGATCGTTAAAAGATGAACCCATATTCTTCATCTGTTCGTCATAAAGCATTTTAAATTGCGGGCCATCTGTAAGTTTAATTCTGTCCTGAACACTTTTCACTCCGAACGAAGTATTAAAATTTACGATCAACTGCCCCGCTTTTGCTTTTTTAGTAGTTATTGCAATAGCTCCATTGGCACCCCTGACACCAAAAATTGCAAGTGAAGAAGGATCTTTCAATACTTCAATGGATTCAATATCGGCTGGGTTCAAAAAATTGATGTTATCATTCAAAATGCCATCTACAATATAAACTGGTTTTACACCATTAATACTGTTCGTGCCCCGTATCCGCACATCTGGTTCTACGCCAACTCTACCTGATGCCACAACAGACAATCCTGATACTTTGCCTTGTAAAAGATTAAGTGGGTTTGCCGCAGGTTTATTTTCTAATTCTTTTGCCGAAACTTTTGCGATGGAACCCGTCAGGTCTCTTTTGGCTGCTGTTCCATAGCCAATAACAACCACCTGGTCTTGTATCTTAACTGATGGACTTAATGAAACATTGATCGTAGCCTGTCCGCTTACCGGCACTTGTTTTTCGTCATATCCTACATACGAAAAAACAAGTACAGCATCATCCGGAACTGTTATGGCATATTCACCATTTGCATTTGCAGACACACCTCCGCTACCTCCTTTTACTTTTACACTGGCACCGGCCAGCGGGGCTCCGGTTTCATCCGTGATACGACCGCTAACCCTGATCTCGAATGCAGTTTCAACTTTTGCATAAAGGACAACCAACTTATCGGGCATCACTTTATATGACAAAGTAGTGCTGGCAAGGAGCTTGTCCATTACTTCAGGCAGATCAGCGTCACGAACTACCAGGTCGATCTTTTTATTAATTGGTGCGACATCGGAACTGTATACAAAGCGATAATCCGATGCTTTTTCTACAGCTGATAAAGCTTTTGACCATACTGTGTTTCTTGCAACAACAGTGATCTTTTCCTGGCCATTTGCAAACATTGTTAAGTGAAGGCTTAGAACAAGCAACAATAAGGTGGTTATTCTCATAATCCTCAGTATTTTTTCCCTTTCAAAGGGCTTTTTCAAAAAGCAGACGAAATTTTCCCGTTTTGGCATAAATTCGATTTTAGGTTTAAGCAATAAATATCTCGAACAGAATAGGGTATTTATCTTGACTCCTTTTACTACGGGGAATGCTGCATACATTTCCCGTTTTTATTAATAGATCACTACATTGTCGTTTCCAAGCCTGAAATTGAATGTTTTTGACAATTGCAGGTATGATAGCACTTCTTCTAAAGTTTCATTTTCAAAGTTACCCGTGTAGTGAATATTCTTTAAGGACTCGTTGGCTATCGTTACTTTCTTACCAAACCATCTTTCCATCCTCAGCCCAATATCTTCAAGGCTTTCATCTTCAAAGTAGAGTTTGTTTTGTGTCCATGCTATTTCGCCAATAATATTTGAGGAGGGATTTGGCTTCAATTCTTCTACTACAATTTGAGGAATAGGTAAAGGATCGGTTTTTGCCGGCATCCCTTTATGTTCCTTTATTGCTGGTGTTGGTTCTTCATTAGCAATACTAATCTTTTCATTCGACTTCAAAATTATTTTTTGATCCTTCCTGTCCTTAAGCGTCACTTCTATAGATCCATTTATTAACGCGGCTTCTGAAATTTTTTCATCACTGTAAGTTCGTACATTAAACACAGTACCCAATACTTTTATATCCATCTTTTTTGTATGAATGATAAATGGTTTTTCATGATTTTTGATCACATCAAAATAAGCTTCGCCGTTCAGTGAAACTTCACGCAGCTCTTTATTAAAAGTTGAATGATCATAATCCAGCTTTGAACCTGCATTTAACCAAACCTGTGAGCCATCAGGCAACACAACCTTTGTGCGATTACCGTTTTTTGTAACGATTGAGCTTATTCTTTCTTCAGCGGGAAGTTTAGCATCACTTTTTTGCGTAAATAAATAAATCGCGCCGGTACTAAGGATCAGAAAAACAAGAATGGTGAGAACTGTAAGCCTCTTTTTCGAAAAGAGAGTTCGGAAAAAACCGCCATTTGCTTCAGCAACAGCATCGCCACTATCTGGTTCTATGTGATTTTCCTCCACAAAAAATTCATCCTTGTGTTTCATTATATGCCGCATATAGCCGGCTTCGCTTCCAATATTATTTCTTATTAATCGCTGCTGCCACATTTCTTTGAGCATATCTGCCTGTGGATGCAGATCAGGATTACTTAATAAAATAGCTTGAAGCTTCTGGAGTTCTTCGGAGTTGGCTTCTTTAGAAAGGTTTTTTGCCAGGAGAGTCCAGAATTCGTTTCGGGATGAGCTGTTTTGGTCAAGCATTACTCTATGGACAAATTTTGTTAACCATTCCCCCAAAAAAATTTGAAATATTTCTAGTTATGTCTGAAGGTGTACCGAATAGCGCTGCTGATCTTTTTTAGAGCGATAGAAAGCTGGTTTTCAACGGTGCTTACAGAAATATCAAGAAGAGTTGCAGTCTGCTTGTAGGTCAGCCCGTCCTCTTTTATTAAAGTAAAGATCAGTTTACAGCGGGGTGGAAGGTCATTTATAGCCGACTTTAGCTTCAAATTCATTTCCCTTGTAATCAGGGCCGCGCCCGGATCGGCAAAGGGATCTTCGGGTTCTATTTCTACGGAATCAAGATCAGTGTGATTCTCGCGGTGAAGTTTCTTAAGATAATTGAACGTGATATTTTTTGCCGAAACATAGAGGTAAAGTTTCAGGTTCTTTATTTCTTCCATGTTTTTTCTCCGACGCCATATATTTATAAATACATCTGAAACGATCTCTTCCGTTAATTCCTTGCTCTTGGTAAAACCCATGACAAAACGGGACAATTTATTATAGAATAAAACGAACAGTTGACGATAGGCAAGCTGATCATCATTGGCAATTCTGCCACCCAGGATGGAAAGGTCTTCGGATTCGTTCATAGCAAGCAGACGTCTAAGTTAGAATTATTCCGGGAATCAGAAATACGTTTATTTAATTGCGAACAAAAAATCAGCTGTTTCTCATTTATAATTTTATTAGGAAAGCGACATTTCCTTACACTTAACTTTGATAAAATTTTTTGAAAATGAGCACAGCTACAAGAACTAACCATGAAATAGATTATCTGATCCGCGGCGAAGAAATGCAATGCGTGGAAATTGAGCTTGATCCCACTGAAACCGCAATTGCCGAAGCTGGGGCATTTATGATGATGGATGAGGGAGTGCAAATGGAAACGATATTCGGCGATGGCAGGGGACAGGAAAAGGGTTTTTTTGGCAAACTGATGAGTGCAGGAAAAAGAGTATTGACCGGCGAAAGTCTTTTTATGACTGCCTTCACCAATACAGGCCAGGGAAAGAAGAAAGTATTATTTGCTTCCCCTTATCCCGGAAAAATTATTCCGATAGACTTGAAGGTACTTGGTGGTAAAATGATCTGCCAGAAGGACGCATTTCTCTGTGCAGCAAAAGGAGTTGCTGTGGGAATTGAATTCCAGAGAAAACTTGGTACAGGTTTATTCGGTGGTGAAGGTTTCATTATGCAGAAACTTGAAGGGGATGGAATGGCTTTTGTGCATGCGGGCGGTCATGTGATGGAAAGAGAACTGCAACCCGGCGAACTTTTGAAAATTGATACCGGGTGTATCGTTGCTTTTACGCCGAGTTGTGATTACGATATTCAATTCGTTGGTGGCATAAAAAATACATTGTTTGGCGGCGAGGGTTTATTCTTTGCTACACTTCGCGGGCCCGGAAAAGTTTGGATACAATCCCTGCCGATCAGTCGTCTTGCAAGCAGGATACTTGCCTATGGCACTTATAAGAGGAAAGAAGAAGGAAGCCTCCTGGGAGGATTGGGAAATTTATTGGATGGTGATGGAGTGTAAGAAAATTAAAAAGTAAAAACTCAACATTAAAAAGAAGCGATGTTTTTAAGGCATCGCTTCTTTAGTTTGATCAGGGAATATTTTAAAACGCTTTTGCTCCTTTTAGTTTTCCATCTGTATCAAGTTCCACCACTTCATAACCAAGTTTTTTCACGCCATCAATTGTTTTTACTTTATCACCAACAAGCAGGATATTCATTTTAGAAGTGTCGATCCATTTTTTAGCCAATGCATCAATCTCTGCTTTTGTCATATTTGCTAAGATTTTATTTTGCTGATCAACATAATCTGCAGGCAGGTTGTATTCGAGCATCCGGCCGATAAATCCTGCTTTCTGGAAACCGGTCTCGTAACTCAAAGCATCTCTTTGACCTAATGAATTCTTCATAAAAGTTACTTCATCTTCAGTGATGCCGGATGCCGCATAGTTTTTCAATTCTTTCATTACTTCACTCAAAGCGCTGTCTGTAGCTTCTGCTTTGATACCCGAACTGAATTCAAAATCGCCACTATATTTATCTGCATTAAATGCACTGCGGGCACCGTAGGTCCATCCTTTATCTTCACGAAGATTGATATTAACCCGGCCATTGAATCCGCCACCCAATGCAAAGTTCATAAGCCTGGTTCTGTAATATTCACCGGTTGCATCCCATTTCAAGCCCGTATTATAACCAACACGGAATTCTGTTTGGGCTGCTTTAGGCACATCTACCATATAAACTTTTGTCATATCAACCGGTTTCGCATCAGGAATAGAGGGCAATTCGATTTTCTTATTTGGTAATTTTTTCAGGAAAGAAAGTTTTGGAATGATCTCATCTTCCTTGATATCACCAACCACTACAACATTCACACCCTGGCTGGTCATATAATTATCGTAATAGTATTGTACATCCTTCAATGTAAAATTCTTTACAGTTTCTTCATCACCGTCTTCTGCAACACCAAGAATATGTTTGTCTCCATAATTCACTTTTGCAAAAACCGCACTGGCTACTGTTGCTGGTTGTGTTTTTGCAATTTTAAATCCTTCAACAGTTTGTTTTTTGATCCGCGTAAATGCATCCTCGGTAAACTTTGGATTAAAAATTCTTTCTTCCAATAACCTCAATGTAGCATCAACATTCTTTTTTAATGATTGAACCTGGAAAGTGATCCCATCAAGGCTACTTGATACATTTATTGAGCTGCCGAGCTTCTGTAATTCACGACTCATTTGTTCGGCACTATAGTTCTTTGTATCCTCGTTCATCATATCAGCAAAAAAGGCTGCGATACCCGCTTTATCCAAATGATTTGTTTGCAATAAATGTCCCCCGGGGATCTTGATACTTAATGTTACGGTTGGCAGTTCTGTATTTTCTGTCCCAATTGCCCTGATACCATTTCCAATATCTGATTTCCAGAATGCGGGGACTTTTACAACAGGGTTTGTACCACTGGCAGGAATTTTACTGCGATCAAATTTATCTTTTGCTTTTACATATTTCAGGCCTTCATAGCCATAGCTCGGCGCTACATAGCCCTGTTTATTTATGACATAATTATTTGCAGCTGTTGTTAGCTTATCCTGTTCTTTTGGTAATACACTTAGCACCACAGGATGTCTTAATCTTATATATTGATCGTACACTCTCATTACATCTTCTTTTGTTACGGATTGATACATTTTTATCAGCTTGCCGATCATATTTGGATTACCGGTCATTGTTTGAAATTGTGCCAGTTGGGATACTTTCCCTGATACACTTTGCAAACTATTAATAAGCTGTGCTTCTATACCGCCTTTGAATTTTTCTATGTCTTCATCAAGAACACCTCTTTTTTCAAAAGCTTCCAATGCATTTGTCAAAGCATAATACATAGAAGCAAGTGTTTTACCCGGATAAGGAGCAACCTGGAATGTGAATTCACCTGATAATTCTGACATTTGACTAAATGCGTTTGCCTGTAAAGCAACTTGTTTTTTTACCAACTCCTGGTATAGAATAGAGTTATTCCCTTGTCCCAATATTTGTGCAAGACAAGCTAACGCTCCCATGTCTTTATCATAAAGCGGAACTGTTGGATATGATTTATATAGACGAGGTACTCTTGCATAGTTATCCGTATAAGAAACAAAACGATGACTGCTTATTCCGGGAACCATTGGAGGCATGTCTTCCACTTTTGGTCCGCGGGGAATTGCACCGAAATATTTTTCTACCAGCTTCACAACTGTTTTGGGATTTACATCACCGCCGATTGTCAGGGTTGCATTGTTTGGTCCATACCAACGAAGGAAAAAGTTTTTCAGATCGTTTACATCTACACTGTTCAGGTCTTCAACATAGCCGATCGTCAGCCAACTATAAGGATGACCATAGGGATACATATTCTTTGCAATATTTTCCTGGGCCAGGCCATAAGGACGGTTATCATAATTCTGTCCTCTTTCATTTTTTACAGTCGCTCTTTGTACTTCAAATTTTTGTTGTGTTACCGCATCAAGTAAGAAACCCATCCTGTCTGCTTCAAGCCAGATCATTTTTTCTACCTGGTTGCTGGGCACTGTTTGAAAATAATTAGTACGGTCGCGGTTTGTGCTTCCGTTCAAGGTGCCGCCGCTTTCAGTTACGATCTTAAAATGTTGTTCATCACCCACATGATCGCTACCCTGGAACATCATGTGCTCAAAGAAATGCGCAAAACCAGATTTGCCGATCTCTTCTCTTGCTGATCCCACATGGTAGGTGATATCAACATGTGCAACCGGATCGCTATGATCTTCATGAATGATCAATGTTAATCCATTGGAAAGAACATATTTTTCATAAGGGATAACTAATTCGTCGCCTTTCCTGGTTACTTTTTCTACGAGTTTTGTCTGGGCAGCAACCATTCCGCTAAAAAACAGGAACAGCGCAGCAGTTATAAATAATCTTAGTTTCATAATAGAAATTTTTTTAAAGGAATGGAAAGTTAAAGAAATCCGGCTGGCAATGGCACGCCGTTTATCAATTTATAGGGATAGAGAGACTGTATATTGCTAAATCAGTTTGTACTATTTCAACTTACCTTAACTTCGCAGACCAAATTTTTTTTCATGACCCGTAAACAGGAAACACTTTCTGACGTAGTAATAAAATTTGCCGGCGATAGCGGTGATGGTATGCAACTTACCGGTTCTCAGTTTACTAATAATACTGCCATGCTCGGTATTGATCTTGCCACTTTCCCGGATTTCCCTGCCGAGATCCGTGCGCCCCAGGGAACATTACCCGGGGTAAGCGGATTCCAGCTTCGGTTTTCAAGCAACCCGGTTTTTACTCCCGGTGATCTTTGTGATGTATTGGTAGCAATGAATGCGGCTGCATTGAAAACGAATCTTAAGCAATTAAAAAAAGGCGGGAAGATCATTGCAAATACGGATGGCTTTGATGCAAAGAATCTTCGTTTGGCCAACTATAAAGAAGGTGTGAACCCATTGGAAGACGGAAGCCTTGGTAACTATGAATTGATCAAGATGGATGTAACCAAGATGACCCGTGAAGCGCTGAAGGATATATCCATGGGTATGAAGGAAAAGGACCGGGCAAAGAATATGTTTGTACTTGGATTCCTTTATTGGATGTATAACAGGGATCTGGAAAATACCATTCAGTTCCTGACCGATAAATTTGGAAAAAAACCTGAGATCCTGGAAAGTAACGTAAAGGCGCTTCAGGCAGGATATAACTACGGAGATACTACAGAAACCTTTACTACAACTTTCAA
>DASUTO010000543.1:0-10031 GCA_036374555.1 Chitinophagaceae bacterium | reverse complement strand
AAAAAAGTATAACTGGAAAGATGACCCATTTGCGGCCACGGGCTACAGCGTGTTTAATGTCCTCCCATTTTTCGTGAGTGAGATGCCGCACCGATAGCCAAACAAAAAAACCTCCAAGAGCAATGAAGAAGAGATATTTTAAAACGGTAAGGAATTTTGTTTTCATAAACTGCCGGGTCTCTATAGTTTATTGCCTTCTTTTGGAAATACGATCCAGGGTTTGAATTTTTTTGCTTCATCAAAATCCATTGAAGCATAAGAAATGATCACAACAATATCACCCACCATTCCTTTTCTGGCAGCCGGTCCATTTAAACAACAAATACCAGAGCCTCTTTTCCCGCGGATCACATAGGTTTCTAATCTTTCGCCGTTATTTACATTCACTACTTGTACTTTTTCATTCTCGATAATATTCGCTGCATCGATCAGGTCTTCATCAATCGTAATGCTTCCTACATAATTCAGATTAGCTTCAGTGATCACTGCCCGGTGGATCTTTGATTTCAATACTTCAATTTGCATACAAACAAAAATACATGATTGAAGCTAAAGGAAAAGTTATGTATTGATCACCATGTTATCGATCAACCGCACTTTGTTTAAAAATGCGGCCGCAAGTGCAACAACTTTTTGTTTCCCATCCCAATTTTCAACTAACTCAAGTGTATCGGCATCTGTTATTTCTATATAATCAATGAGAAAATCTTTTTGTAATAGCATTTCCTTTGCGTCATTTTTTATCTTTTTTGTGTTCCCTGCTTCTAAATTCTCTTTTATAAAACGCAAGGCCGCGGAAATAGTTGTTGCTTTTTTTCTATCATCAGGAAGTAATCGTGTGTTGCGACTGCTCATGGCAAGCCCATCATCTTCACGAAGAGTGGGGCAGATGTTTACCTTTATTCTATCATTCAAACCGATCAATTCAATTAATTTTTTTAGCACCATGCACTGCTGATAATCTTTTTGCCCGAGATATAAATTGTTTGGTAAAACAATCTCAAGCAATCGATGCATTACCTGGCATACTCCCTGGAAATGACCGGGGCGAAATTTACCTTCAAGAACAGTTTCCAGGAAGCCGAGTTCATATTGTTTTAAATGATCGATCCCATTTGGATAAATGTCATGCACGGCAGGAATGAATAGAACATCGCAACCGATCTCTTCAAACATCAGAATATCCTTTTCAAGGGTGACCGGGTATTTGTTAAAATCCTCGGGATCGTTGAATTGAGTAGGGTTAACGAAAATGCTGCAAACAACAATTTTGTTTTGTTTTTTAGCCGCGGTAACTAATGATAGATGACCGGCATGAAGGGCGCCCATTGTTGGAACGAATCCGACCGGCTGCTTTTCCATTTTCTTTTTTTCAAGAAAATCTTGTAGTTCCCCGGGCTTTTTACAAATTATCATATTTAATTAGTCGTCTTTTCGAAAATCAAGTTCGGAATAAAAGGATTACCTTTGCGGCCATCCGAAAAAATTTCATTTTTCGGGATCTAATCAAACAGGCTCAAACGATGACAGCAAAGAAAAGGATATTATTTATTGCCAACGAAATGTCTCCCTACCTGGAGCTTACGGAGTTTTCTGAAATAGTGAACAGATTGGCAATAAAATCAAACGATTCGGGCTTTGAAGTTCGGTGCATTATGCCCCGTTTTGGTGTTATAAATGAACGTCGCCACCGCCTTCATGAGGTGGTTCGTCTTTCGGGCATCAATGTGTCGGTTGATAATGATGATCTCCCATTGCAGATCAAAGTGGCCTCGCTGCCAAATGCAAGACTGCAAGTCTATTTCCTCGATAATGAAGACCTGTTTAAAAGAAAATACATTTTTACGGACGAGAATGAAAAATGGTATGAGGATAATGATCTTCGTACAATTTTCTTTTGCAAAGGAGCCCTGGAAACGGTAAAAAAATTCGGCTGGCCTCCGGATATCATTCATTGCAGCGGCTGGATGACGGGATTGATACCAGCTTACCTGAAAACCGTTTACAAAAAAGAACCCGTGTTCTCCCATAGCAAAGTTATATTCACGATCGGCCCAACAGTATTCAAAGAAAAAATGGGCGCACAGTTTTTAAAGAAAGCATTGATACATCCTTCTATAAAGGAAAAAGATCTGGAGCCTTTTAAAGAAACAAATAATACCGCAATGTATCGTGGGGGTGCTACTTATGCTGATGCTATCACTTTTGGAGCTGAGAAAGTTGAAAAGAAATTATTGGATGAATTCACAAAGGTTCGTGGCAAGAAAACGTTACTGTATAATGCAGAGTCTGATTTAACAGACTATTTACAATTGTATAACGACCTTGCGGGCAAATAAAACCTAAAATCAATACCCTGATTTATTCCAAAAAAAACTCTTGTGACAATTAGACTTACTCGCTTTATACTGTTTGGTTTATCATTGCTCTTTATCGTCTCTTCCTGCAAAAGAATAAATGAAGCTACTGACCTTGGTGATGACCTTCTGCCCGGCATAGATGGTGTGCATACTTTTGATACCACCCTCACAAGCCTGCAAACATTTAATCACATTTTTGAACCAGCTAAAGATTCAGTAGCAGTATTCAGAACTGATGACCATATCCTTGGCAATATTTCTGGTGATCCACTATTCGGTAAAACAAATGCCAAAATATTCCTTGAGCTAAAGCCCTCGGCTTACCCATGGAGTTTTTCGCAAGTTTATAATAAGGACAGCTTACAAATAGATTCTGTAGTATTGGTTTTGGGTTGGAAAGCCACTTATGGTGATACAACAGCAGCCCAAAGAGTAAATGTGTGGGAGATAGATCCGAATAGTGATTTCAGGATCGATAGCTTTTATACGATATATGATCCTGGTTTCAGTCATACAACCTTTCTAGGGACAAAAACTTTTAAACCTGAGAACTTAAAAGATTCAGTAAAAGTTTTCCAGGACACAACCGCAGGTCAGCTTCGGATACGACTCGATAATAGCTTTGGAAGAAGATTACTGGATTATGATACCACCAATGCTTATAGATCAGACTCCGCTTTCAAAACTTATTTCAAGGGATTTGAGATAGAAGCTGATCCATCATTGGGCAATGCTGTGATGGCATTTGGGCTTGATAACAATCCAAATACGAATCTTGCTATTTATTACAAATACACAAAGGGAGGGCAGGAAGATACTGCTGTCAGCTATTTTGTTTTTACGAGTTCATCAGCAAGTCATAATTATGTGAAAAGGGATTTTACCGGCAAAGAGTTACTTTCAAACGCTACTGACCCCCCTACAGGTCCAGTAGAGGATAATCCTATCTACATCATCAATACCCCCGGCAGCTATGCAACTGTAAAAATTCCGGCTTTGAAGAATTTGAGCAACAGGATCATTAACCGTGCAGAACTTATTGTTGAACAGCTCTATGATCCTTCAAACGATAAATTTACATACCCGGATGCTTTGATGCTTGATGTGTATGATTCCACTCTTGGCGATTATAAATTTGTTCCCTTCGATTTTCTACCTGATATACAGCAGGGGTTTGGACTTCCAAATGGAATTCCAAATCCATCGTTTGGCTTATATGGAAAAAACACCGTTGATGGAGCAGGTAATCCTATAAGAGTTTGGAAATTTAATATAACACGGTATGTGCAAAACGTTATAACCAAGCAGGAGCCGTTGCATGATCTCAGGTTATATATAACCAAAGATGCTGTTGGAAGGATGCGGGAAGGCGTGGTGAGCAATACAGGAGGATACAGGTATATTAATATACTTGTGAATCCACAATATGTTTTTGGGAGGATTAAGGTAGGTGGTGGAAATCACCCAACTCAAAAGATGCGGCTGAGAATTGTGTACACAAAAATTTAGTGGATAAGATAAAAATGTTGAATTTATCAAGGTGTTATCTTTGCACCCGTTAAGCCCCATGCTGAAGAGGGGCTTTTGAATTTCCTTTAGGCTCAAAGTGGACCAGCAGGCAAGTGCGACCCTTCACTTCGCTCTGGGTAAACTGCGACGCAAATGTCGAAGGATGAACAGAACCTTGAACGAAGCGACGCAATCCCGCCTCAGGCGGGACTAAATGGATAGACAGAAGCCGGGCTAATAAAAACACCATACTTAACTCATACTTTAAATTCTAAAATCGACATGCCTTACTTATTTACATCTGAAAGCGTATCCGAAGGACACCCGGATAAAGTGGCTGACCAGATCAGCGATGCATTAATTGACAACTTTCTTGCTTATGATCCCCAAAGCAAAGTGGCTTGTGAAACATTGGTTACAACGGGCCAGGTGGTCCTGGCGGGTGAAGTAAAGTCAACAAGCTACCTGGATGTACAGGATATTGCCCGTGATGTGATCCGCAGCATTGGCTATACAAAATCAGAGTATATGTTCGAAGCTAACAGTTGCGGGATTCTTTCGGCCATTCATGAGCAGAGTGCAGATATAAATCGTGGTGTTGACAGAGATGTTAAGAATTTAAGTTTTGATGCTAAGGCAAATGCACAGGGCGCCGGCGACCAGGGAATGATGTTTGGTTATGCTACTAAAGAAACCGAAAATTATATGCCGCTGGCACTTGATCTTGCACATAAAATTTTGCAGGAGCTTTCCAAAACCCGTCGTGCGGGAAAAGAATTGAAGTACCTGCGTCCAGATGCAAAAAGCCAGGTGACGATCGAATACGATGATAACAACAATCCAATTCGTATCGATACAATTGTTGTCTCTACACAACATGATGATTTTGACAGCGACAAGAAAATGCTGGATAAGATCCGTGAAGATGTGATCAAGATCGTGATCCCAAGAGTTAAGAAACAATGCAAGCCATCGATTCAAAAATTATTTAACGATAAGATCACTTATCACATCAATCCAACCGGAAAGTTTGTGATCGGTGGTCCGCATGGCGATACGGGTTTAACTGGGCGTAAGATCATAGTTGATACTTATGGTGGTAAAGGTGCTCATGGTGGTGGCGCATTCAGCGGTAAAGATCCAAGCAAGGTTGACCGTAGCGCTGCTTATGCCACCCGTCATATTGCAAAAAATTTAGTAGCTGCCGGCGTTTGTGATGAAGTATTGGTACAGGTTTCTTATGCTATTGGTGTTGCAAAACCTTGTGGATTGTTTATTGATACATACAATACTTCAAAAGTTGATATGACTGATGGCGAAATAGCAAGGAAGGTTGAAAAGATATTTGATATGCGTCCATATGCAATTGAGCAACGTTTGAAATTACGCAATCCTATTTATGCAGAAACAGCAGCTTATGGTCATATGGGTCGTGAGCCAAAAGTGGTAACCAAAGTTTTCAATAAGGGTAAAGACAACGAAAAGAAAGTAGAGGTTGAATTATTTACCTGGGAAAAATTGGATATGGTAAATGAAGTGAAGAAAGCATTTGGGGTATAACCCCCCACCCCTAAAGGGTCTTGATGAAGAGCCTGTATGTTTATTAAATCATACAGGTTTTTTTTACCAAACTGCATTGCTACTATTGAGCTTAGGTTGCGACGCTCCATTGAAGTTTCTGTTCTATGAATCAGCAATGCGTCGCCGTTTACCCAGCACTAAGCGAAGGGTCGCACTCTTGTGCTTTTGTAATTCTATTCAACATTTTATTAAACCGCAAAACCCTATTTTTGAACGGTGAAAAGTTTCAGACAACAACAGAGACCTAAAAAGAGCTCATTGGTTATTGGAAGAAAAGCCGTGATAGATGCTTTACAAACCGGCATGCAGCTCGATAAGATCTATCTTGATACAAAAGTGATCGGTGATGAAATATTGCAAATAAAAAAACTTGCATCCCAAAGTGCGGTTCCTATCAGCTATGTTCCTGTAGCCAAACTGAATGGCTTCAATGTAACCAATCATGAAGGCATCGTTGCACAGATCGCAAAAGTGCAATACCAGGACCTGCAGGACACCATTTCCTTTATTACAGAGAGTGGCGAAGTTCCATTATTCCTGATTCTTGACGGCATCACTGATATCCGGAATATCGGGGGTATTGCAAGAACTGCTTATTGCACGGGAGTACATGCGATAATAATTCCGGATAAAGGGGTAGGGGCGTTGAATGAAGATGCAATATTGACTTCAGCAGGTGCCCTGGAAAAAATTGCGATTTGCCGGGTCAACAGTTTGATGAAAGCCGTTGATGAACTTCATTTGAATGGCATTAAAGTATATGCAGCAGAAATGAAGGCTGAAAAAAGTTTCAGTGATATTGATTTTACTGAGCCCTGTGCCATTGTAATGGGAAGTGAAGAAAAAGGAATCTATCCTGCGTTAATAAAAATTTGCGACGAAAAAATAAAAATACCGATGGCAGGCGGATTTGAATCTTTCAATGTATCCGTTGCCACCGGCATTATTCTGTATGAAACCATGAAACAGCGGTTAAATTCGTAACTTTCTAAAGAAAAATTCTTATCCCAATTGAGTTAATATCCTGGCCAGTTTTCATGTTTGGAGTCAACATCAATGCTTCCATCCTCATATAGAGTTTTGCTTTGTGTTTGTTACTTGCCGATGAAATAAAAAAAGGAATACTTGCTATCGACATGGCAAGCCCACCTACCATGAATGGGAATTCATTTTCCCCTTTGCTTTCTGAATGTTGCATTGCTACAACGCCGCCGGTAAAAACTGCGGCTCCACTACCCAACAAGATAAACCCGGCAGTTTTTTGTTTTTTACTTTTTTCAAGATAATCAACAGGTAATTTTTGTTCCTTATTTTTTAGTTGCTGGCTAAATGAATTAAAACCTGTCACCATTAGCAGTAGAATACCAAAATATTTTTTCATGTTGCTATAATTTGAAACCTGATAAATCTCATTTCTTTAAACTTATTTTTAAAGATTTGAAACAACACTCATTTTTACTTGTGTCATACAATCCTTTTCAGAAATTTCGTTACTTCCTTTATCAGGGGAATTACCCATTACTTTTAAAAACCGGTAATGAGACCGGATAGCATCCACAATGCTTAATTTGTTATAAGGAATATTAAACTCCTTTGCCTTTTTTTCTATGAGGGCCGATATTTCGGGATATGTTGTGTGCGGTAGTTTTGGATAAAGATGATGCGCTGCATGAGAATTAAATCCTCCCAAAAAAAAATTATAAATTTTGTTTGTTGGTGCATAATCAAGCGAAGTGGCTAACTGATGTGTATAATAATCTCCGGGCAAGTTTCCTTTTTCATCAGTTTGCGGAAACTGAGTTTCCATACATAAATGGGTAGCGATAAGTACATGAATAAAAAACAGGGACAGACAAACATGCATTATGAAAGATGCCAACAATACATTACCCAAATCATATCCACACAAAATCGGAATCACAACCAGGAAGGCGATGTAGATCATTTTCCAAAAAAATAACAGGAAAAATTCTTTAGCAGCATGTTTTTTATGTTGCAGGTTGGCAACTTTTTTCCTGAACAGGTAAAAAAGGTCTTTCACCAGGAACCAATGCAACGAATAAATACAATAAACAAAAATGGCGTATATATGCTGGTAACGCTGATAACTTTTCAAAGGGTGCTGAGGAGAAAGCCTGAGAAACGGGTTATCGTCAATATCAGCATCACATCCGTCCACATTTGGAAAAACATGATGTGAAGCATTGTGACGCAATTGCCATAAGTAGGCACTAGTACCTTGCAAATTGAAGGTAAGATGATACATCCAGTAATTAACTCTTTTGTTTTTTGAGAAGGACCCGTGGCAGGCATCATGAGATACATTAAAAGCCAGCAGCATGCCAGTAAGACCGATCAATACATAATTAACCGCAAGATTAATAAATGACGAATGGTCTATAAGAAATAAAGATGAATACGCTCCTGCAAATAAAATAATATAGAATACCGTTTTTATGTACAGGATCATCCTTGCTTTTTTCAACAAACCATTTCTCTTTATCATTTCATCTACTTCTTCATTCAGTGATCTGAAGAACAGGGAGGATGAACCAAATTGAAATTTTATTTTTTCCATAATTTAATTTTTTAACAGCGGTTTTTTAAAAATCTCTATTTAAAAAGATCATATTCTAATCTTGATACATTTTTCTGAATATCCTTTTGAGTTCCAGGCTTTCCATTATATGACCAACTTATCAGGGTAAGGTTCCCGTAGCTATCCAATGTCACTGAGTTTACATGAGTGAGTGTCCCGGTTACCGGGTTATATTCATTCCATTTCCCCACATTTTCCCAGGCAGGACGGTAACATACATCACGAAACAATTTTCTTTTTGGAAATCCTGCTACGGCGGCTTTCTGATCATTGAAGAGGCCTGGTTTTGTCATTACCCAACTTTCGCTTCCATAAATCCTCGCTTGGGGAAAAAAAATTCCCAATGCCATCATTAATGAATCTCCGTTCATCCGGGTTGTATCCCTGTAATCAACCGATGAACGTTGATAGGTGGCGCCTCCGTAGCAAGAACCGATCACCAGTTTTGTATCATAATTAGTATAGGATGTGAGTTTGGCAAATGCGTTTGCGATTGAAGAATCATTGATATTTTTGAAGTTTATTTCACTATTTCCTATATAAAACAGGGAATAGCCTCTTTTATATGCACCATGTGAATCAAACCAGATCGTTCCGATACTTGAATTATACTTTTCAAGGCGATGCCTGATCTTTGCGCTTGCTTGCTCCGCATTCGCAGCAATGATCGCTACAAAACTTTTCGGCCTGGTAAGACTCTTGATCTTTGTACGCAGTACATTAAACCTGGTAGCAGGATCCAGCTTTCCTTTTTTTCTTTTTGAAACGACAAAAAAATTGAGTTTTTGCTTGTTCCCAGTCGAGACAATTGTTTTCGCTTCTGATGTGTCTGTTACCAGTTTGTCTTGCGCTGAGGTCGTGATCGGGAAAAAGCTGATCGCTAATGCGAGGATGGTGATTGTTGGTTTCATAACAGTTGATTTAAGTTTCTGAAACAAACCTATTTTACCATCAGGCGGTTTACTAACGGAAATGAGCAAGCTCCTATGAAACTTTAATGTTTGTTCGTTATTAAATTACAGAGGCAATACCCGGTTTGTGGTATCCCATTGGCTATAACAAAGCCTTAAGAGTTCATTATGGGTTTTCCGTAAACGAAGTTTTGTTTTTACGGAAAATCAATTATTTTCATTTAACAATGGGAAACAACGAACTGCAACTGGAGTTCTTCAATTATCTGAAAAGCACTTTGCCTGCTCATGTATCGTTGGCCGATGAGCTTTGTGATCTTTTAGATATCAGCGCTGACAGCGCCTATCGGCGGCTGCGTGGCGAAAAATCCCTCACATTTTCTGAACTAAAGATCATTTGCGAAAAATTTCATGTTTCACTCGACCAGGTACTGAATCTACAAAATGATACAGTTGCATTCAGGGCTCCCGATCTTACTGCGAATTATAAATCTTTTGCTGATTATCTTACTAATATTATGATGGGGGTGAAATTTTTTCACCAGTACAAAGAGAAGAAGATGATGTATCTCTGTAAGGATGCCCCGCTTTGGGATTTTTATATTTTTCCTGAGCTCGCTGCATTTAAAACTTTTTTCTTTCTAAGGTCAGTAAGAAGTGAATCGCAATTCTTTCAGAAAAAATTTTCTATTAAAGAATTTCCATTTGAAGATTGTTATGCAATAGGTCAGGAGACGCTAAAATTATTCAATGAAATTCCTTGTGAGGAACTTTGGAACAATGAGAGTTGGAATAGCACCATCAACCAGGTTGCTTATTACCGGGAAGCAGGCATCTTTAAATCAAACGATGACTGCGAAATGGTGATCGATTCAATTTCGAGATCAATAGATCATTTGGAAAAACAGGCAGCGGTTGGGCAGAAGTTTATGCCCGGTGATACAGACCTGAGGTACAGGGCTCCCATACAATTTTATGTGAATGACCTGATCATTGGCAACAATACTATTTATGGGGAAGTGGATGGCAATAAAATCTCATGGGTAACTTATAGTGTCCTGAATATTCTTG
>DASUTO010000542.1:0-14585 GCA_036374555.1 Chitinophagaceae bacterium | reverse complement strand
GAATTATTGGGCCTGCCGGGAGATAACCTTGATCTATATGCCGTATTAACTCTTTTTCAAAAGTCTAAAACGATTGAGGCCTTTGAACAATCATTAAATGATGAGAAAACAAAAATCAATAACCTGGATTTAAACCTGGATAAAAAAGTCGATTTTATCAAAGTAACTACCAAGAAAAAGGACGACTCCTATACTTTTATACTCCAGGTGGATGTCACCAAAACCGAAACCCAGGACGTTGCAGTCATTTTAGTAAGTAAAGATAAAAGCGACAAAGTTTCAATCCAGGCGGTTGGTGACGAGGATCTGTACGGAAAAGATTATGTTATAGAACCAAAAGGAAATTCTTCCGTCACCGCTAACCCGGGCTATACCGGTGATAACCCTGTTACTGTAAATGTTCCGGCAACGACCACTGTAGTAGTTCAATCTGCTCCCATCGTACAATATGTGTATTCACCAGCCTATGTACCCTATTATCCTCCTTATTATTACGGATATTATCCGCCCTGGTTTGGATTTGCAACAGTTATGGCAGTTGGTATCTATCGTTCAAATCATTGGGGTTATCATGGTGGTTATTATGGTGGTCATTATCATGGTGGTAATAATAACGTTATCATTAATACCGGGAACAGGAATCAAATTAATCATTACAATAATAACAGAAACAGATCCACTACCGTGTCCGATAACAGGGCAAAGGGTAATTATGGAACCGGGTCTGCGAATCGGGGAGGAAACAGAACTTCTGCTTCCACTCGTCCATCCACCGGTACATCCAATCGTCCGTCTGCAGGTACATCTAATCGAGCCTCCACAGGAGTTTCCAACAACCGTGCATCCACAGGAACAACTAATCGACCTTCTACCTCAAATGTTTCTTCAGGAGGAGGTCGCACCCGGAGTAGTGGGGGTTATAGCGGAGGAGGTGGTGGTGGAATGAGATCTGGAGGTGGTGGCGGTGGTCGAAGACGATAGGCAACTGGATTTTTCAGGATTAGTACAAAGAAAAACGGTTAAGCAAAAAAGTTTTCACTTAACCGTTGCAAGAATAAATTCTATCGCTTTTATTGATCAGGGAGCTTAATGTCAGATGCACTCATATCTCTTACGCATACATATTTACCATTTCTTTTTTCAAACAGGCTCATATAATTTCCCTTATTAATCGTGGTGTTTGTAGAGTCAACAACTTTAAAATAGCCAACTTCCAGAACCTGGTTCCCATCATTGGAAACAAAAACTTCATCCGTTTTAAATGAAATTTTATTGGAACTCGCCTCCATTAAATCGGATTTTAAAAATTCTACAATTGCTTCTTTCCCTATTAATGCCGGCCTGTTTTGAAAAAAGCTTATCGCATCATCTGCGTAGTAACCTATATCTTTAATTTCCCTCGCATTATAGGTTGCAGCAAATTCATCTTCTTTAGCCTGGATTTCTTTTTTGATCTGTTCTTTGTCAATCGTAGTTGCAGTGGATCCTTCTTTCTTTGAATCACTACAGGAGATCATTAGTGACATCATGCTGGATAATAATACCCATTTTACAATCTCTTTTTTCATAAATAGGTTGTTCTAATTAACGATTAGTGATTAAACTTAAAATTAAATATAAAAACCAGAATATGAAATGTTTTTTTTCTCCAAGCCAACTCATTAATAAATTAAATGCTCATTAGTAAGAATAGCGAAGTAATCATTTCTACCACTGTCTCTTTTTTTGAAGTAAAACTTTTATCTTTTCAATAAAGCAGTTTTTTTAAATAATTAAAAGCCGCTTCAAAGTTGAAGCGGCTTCTTACTAAAATGAAATACGTTTATCAGAATTTCCAACCTAAACTTACTATTGGTATTTTATCTTCTTTTGACGCAGTGTATGCAACAGATAACACGATCCTGCTGAGCGGGGCAATCCATACTCCGCCGCCATAGCCATTTAGCCATCCTGTGCTGGAATCAGAACCATCCTCCCAAAGTTTTCCGGCATCATAAAACGCAAACATACCAAAGTATGCAGGGAAAAGATAAGTTCTGAAAGTTGCCAGTCTCCATCGCAGTTCCGTATTATTAAAAAATTTGGAACGGCCGGCAAACCTGTATTTACGATATCCTCTGATGTTATCCTCGCCGCCAAGATATTGCGCCTGGTAAAACTCAAAGTCTCCAAAATTATGACCACCGCCTGTTCTATTCACAAGTACCAATGTTCTTTTGATGATCGATAAATGGAAAGTGAAATCGCCATTGAATTGTGTGAAGTTATAACTGTTATCATTCAGGCCTTCTAAATGACGTCCGGTCAATCTCATGTGAACACCATTTGTCGGAATGACTTTATTATTTCTTGTATCTATAATAAAAGAATAACGGCCGCCTAAATAAGATTGATTTGCAAAAAGTGTGGTCTTATCTATACCCGGGATCGTGGTAATAATATTCCTGTTCAAATTATCAGTTGAGTCCATTGAATAATATTGGTAAGCGGGACCGAAGGTGAACATTACTTTATCAGAAAATCGTTTGCGTAACAGGACTGCCACGTCACCCGTATTGTACCTGGCCCTGTAATATCTGAATTCACCTGGCTTGGTTTTATCATAGATTGATTCATCCCCATAACCAAAAAAGTTGGTTATGTTAGGCGCCTTGATATCTAAATAAGTTAACAAATCAGTTTTTCTTCCAAATACACTGTAATATTCTGCAGCATACCTGAACTCAAACGCCTTGGTAGCAACAGCGTGGGCAAACCCAATATCATGCATGTTCTTATAGGGCGTTTTGCGAAACCCCTGGTTAATAAATTTTACAGAGAAGCCCAGGATCACTCCATCATCTGAGTTATAGTTAGCAAGTATGGAAGGGATCGTTTGATTATATTTATAATCTAACCGGTTATAAGAATTCACGATCGTGTCATTCGCCGTTTTATTTTTCAGATCGCCGGTCAGTTTATTATTCTCACTCTTCATATCATACACAATATTCCCGCCTCCGGAACCGGTATTTTCAAACATGTCCTCGCCATCGCCACCAATCATCCTGATCTTTATCTTATCGTTATTCCCTTTTATTAAAAATTTATCTTCACCGCCGAATGTATAAAGTCTTATTTCCTCGGTAACGGCAGGATCAAAAATCCTGTCATACATCTTGGTGGATTGTTCTCCTTCCTTTGTAATCTTATACACTTGTACCCAAACAGAGCCATCATCGTTCCTTGTTATATCGATCAATTCTTTCTTATCACTGCCGGAAACACTTACAATTTCTGAAAGAAAACGGTAGTACTGCATTACCTCCGCTGCAAGATATTTGCGTCGTTCTTTTAATATACTTATTATCTTATCACCGGAAAATGATTTAATTTCTTTCGGTTGCTCATTGATTGCTCTTTCAATCACTTCATCAGTCATCTTTGGAATAAATTCATCAACTTCTTTTTGCCAATCCTTTTCGTTAAGTTCTGTCAGGAAAAACCGATCAAAGTTTCGGGCCGCAAAATTGAACCTGTTGATATTTTTTGCTTTAGGCTTAAAACCTTCCAGTTGTGGAACCACCCACGGCCACTTAGCCATGCCGGGTACCACACCCTCGTTAATAAAAAATGCCTGGTCCCGGTCACGTGGAATTGGAAAATATGTTTTGCCTTTGTCTTTATCGATTGGAGCCCATTGCCATTGATCTTCATGGCGGTCAAAGTCCATAATGAACAAATCTAAGATCCTGGCTCTAAGCACGGCACGCTGATCTATATTATCGTCATTATCTTCTTTTAATTTCAGTGCTACATCATAGCTGTCCTCTCCTTTTTTCACCGATTCCGGCAATCGTTCTTCGAACAAAGCAAGCCTGTTTTTAAAATCGTCTCTGTGCTCGCCAAGTAATGGATCATCTGGTATATACACCAGTTTTACTTTATTATAAGGAACTCCGGCTGCCTCGGATAACACCGGTACTGATAAAGCGGCGTAAGGATAAGAGGCTGATACCCCATCAGCAACCAGGTCTTCGGCGGCCTGGCTCTGTAGTTCAGGCGGTAAAGTTTTAGCTGTGATAAATTTTTCGATCAACCGGAGAACATATTGTCTACCGGTTGGATCCTCCACCCGCAAAGACTTTGATTGTTTACCACCACCAAGCTTTATAATTTTCAATCCGCCCTTTTCAGTTGACAGGTTAATGATCGGTGCCTTCACCGGTGTCAGCCATTCTTCCCTATAGTTGGCACCTCTCCAGAATTTTCGGGAGCCATCCGTTTTAAATTTTGTGGAGCCGGGTGCCGATGCAGAATCCGTTTGTGCAACACCGGTAAATACAAATGTGGTTATCAGAAATGAAACAAATGCAATGTTGAGCAATAATTGGTTACGGGACATAAACAATATTTAAGCAGTGAAAAACAGTTAATCCTAAAAATAAATATAAATGATTTTATTGAAACAAAAAGAAGGCAAACGGCACGATAAAACTTTAATAGGAGGCTTAAATCTTTTATTGAAATCCACTTTGTTAATGCAATCGGCCTGTGTAAATATAGATGAACTTTTACGTAACTTACCTGTTTTTAATCATTCAATGAAATACCCGGTGATGAACACCAGCATTTGCCGGCTTGGTGAATCAACGGCACGGTTTTTTAAGTAGAAACTTTGATTGATTGCGATAAGAGAGCACTATATGCAATCTTTTAAACCAGGCTCAACATTTATAAATGGCAATGAAAAAAATTACCGGGCTTTATATTTTCCTGCTTTTCGGCTTTCATTTTTCACTAAATGCGCAGACGGATACCATTAGCCAACGAATTGTACTGGTAGGTGATGCCGGGGAATTAACCAATGGAAGACACCCGGTAGTTGAAGCTATAAAACAATTCATCAAGCTTGATAAAAAAACAACCGTCCTTTTTCTTGGCGATAACTTATATGATACGGGACTCCCTGACGATCAATCGGCAAAATACCAGGCAGCTAGGGCAGTTTTAGATTCTCAATTATCTGTTGTGGAAGGTACACCCGCCCGTGTAATCATGATCCCCGGCAATCATGACTGGAAAAATGGAGGGAGAGATGGATATGCAACCATTATTCGTGAGCAATTGTATGTAGACTTATTAAATAAGCCCAATGTCCAGTTTTTTCCCAAAGATGGTTGCCCCGGCCCCATCGAAGTGAGCCTCGGCAATGATGTGACGCTTGTAATTTTTGATAGTCAGTGGTGGATACATCCTTATGACAAACCGGGCATTGAATCTGATTGCGATTCTAAAACCCCTGAGGAATTATTAACCCAGATAGAAGATATTGTTACCAAAAATTCAAAAAAATTGGTACTGCTTGCTTGTCATCATCCATTCAAAAGTAATAGTGTACATGGCGGATTTTTTCAATTGAAGCACCATATTTTTCCATTGACGGACATAAAGAAAACACTTTACATACCACTCCCGGTCATTGGATCCATTTATCCAATTGCAAGAAGTGTGTTTGGCACACCGCAGGATCTCAGCCATCCGAATTATGAGAACATGATAAACCTGGTAACAAATGCAGTTAAGTCTCATCCTCATCCTGTATTTGTAGCCGGACATGATCATGGTCTGCAAATGATACAGGACAGCAATTTTAATTACATAGTAAGTGGTGGCGGTTGTAAAATAAACAGGGTGTCAAAAGGAAAAAACAGTTTATATGCAGAATCACTCCGGGGATTTGCAGTAATGGAAGTATCGACTAACAAAAATGTTACAGTCGCTTTTTACACGGTTACAGATTCTGTCAGAAATTCTTTTGGTACTACATTGCTGAATTTCTCTTCTATTCCTGAACCAACAGGCGATTCGGCAAAACGGGAGGTTAATATTCCGAATATAAAATATAAGGATACTGTCAATATTTCTGCAAGTGATAAACACCAGCCGATAAAAGGTTTCAGAGAATTCATGCTTGGTCAGAACTACCGCAAGGAATGGTCCACCCCCGTAAACATGAAAGTTTTTAATATCACAAAAGAGCGGGGTGGTTTTACTGCGATGGGTTTAGGTGGTGGCAAGGAAACAAAAACATTGCGTTTAAAAGATAAGAACGGAAAAGAATGGATACTGCGTTCGGTTGACAAGATTCCTACAGGAGCTTTACCACCGGAATTCAGAGCTTCCCTACCCCCCGATCTTGTCAAGGATTTTAACTCTGCGTCGCATCCATATGCAGCACTTACAATTCCGGATTTGGCGAAGCCCCTTGGTATTTCTGTTCCTCATCCTGAATTATTTTTTGTACCGGATGATCCGGCTCTTGGATTTTACCGGCCTTATTTCGCAAATACCGTTTGTATGCTGGAAGACAGGGATGCTTCCTTTGATGCTTCAGATACAAGAAGCACCGCAAAGGTTTTTGATAAACTGATTGACGAGAATGATCACAGGGCAGATCAGCTTACAGTATTAAGGGCAAGATTGCTGGATATTATTATTGGGGATTTTGATCGCCATTTTGATCAATGGAAATGGGTAACCACTGACACTGGTAAAGGAAAAATATACTTCCCAATGCCACGTGACAGGGACCAGGCTTTTTTTTATTCTGATGGCCTGTTATTAAAAAGAAGCAGTAAAAAACTTTTGCCTTTTCTTGTGGGTTTTAGAAATGATATACCCCAGATAAACTGGTTCAATTACGCTGCAAGAGATTTTGACAGGCTATTTCTTACCGACCTTGATGAAGAAGAATGGAGAAAAACAATTTCTGAAGTACAACAGAAACTTACGGATAGTATAATAGCAGCTGCGGTAAAAAAATTGCCCCCTGAAATTTATCCAATCGACGGAAGAACTATTACTGAGAAAATTGTAAATCGCCGGAATGCGTTGCCCAGGGCAGCAATGACTTATTACCGTTTCATTTCAAGAGAAGTGAATGTGGTGGGCAGTAATCAAAAAGAGTATTTTAAAATAAGTAATCATGGCAATGGTTTGCAGGTGCGGGTGTATGCCCGGGAACCGGGCAACGACACAAGCTTTATGATGTACAACCGGATATTTGAACCCGCCAATACGCGGGAAATAAGGTTATATGGACTGGGTAATGATGATGTTTTTGATATTGATGAAAATGCAGAATCCAGAATAAAATTACGGATCATAGGAGGAAAAGGAAACGATACATTTAATATACGTGGCAATATTGAGAACCTGATCTATGATATGAATGTAGAAGGCAATTACATTCAACGAACCAGCCACACCAAAAATCGCTTTTCAAAAGACCCTCCTGTAAATTCTTATAGCATTCTTGGTTTTAAATATAACACAAGTGAATATCCAAGAATTCAGATCGGTGCTAATTCGGATGATGGTTTCCTGCTCGGCGCTGGCTTTTCGAAACGAACATATGGTTTTAGAAATGACCCTTATGCGACTGACCAGGAATTCGGCATTTATCATTCATTTAAAAATGGAAGCTGGCGAATTAAATACGATGCAGAGTTTAATCATATCACCCGAAACATAGACCTGCTCGTAAAAGGCAGGTTAGGATTACCCGAAGTGAACAATTTCTTTGGGCTAGGCAATACAACAACAATTGACGATGAAAACAATTATGATTTCTACAAAACGAAATTCAAATTAACTGAACTACAGGCATTGTTCCGCCAACGTGTTTTTGAAAGATTACAGTTGATGGCGGGTCCCTACTTTTTCCATTACTCCAATAAATATTCTCATAACACTGATAAGATCTTAGGTGGCCCTTCATTTCATAACGACTCCGCAAACTTGTATACTCAAAAAAATTACTTAGGTGCTAAGCTGGCTATGTATTTTGACAACACGAATAATGAGGTATTTCCAACCCGTGGTGTACACTGGGAAAATGAGCTTGTTTCTGTTGCCGGCATTACGGATTCCAGTAAGGCATTCACAAAGATCAGCTCTGATATGACGATCTATGCAAGTCTGAGCGATCCGGCGAAATTGATAGGAGTTGTTTCGCTGGGTGGCAGCAGGATCTTCAACAGATCATTTGAATTTTTCCAGGCGGTAGCAATTGGTAACAATAGATTACATGGCTTTAGAGCTAACAGGTATCTTGGTAAATCAACTCTATACGGAAGTATGGAATTAAGATACAGATTATTCAATTTGAAATCGTACATCATTCCCGGTCCTGTTGGTCTTACAGGTTTTTATGACATAGGCCGGGTATGGCTGGATGGTGAAGACTCCAAAAGGTGGTATTCTGCTTTTGGAGGTGGATTTTATTTTATTCCTTATAACAAATTCATGATCTCAGGTTCAATTGGATTTTCCGGAAACGAAAACATGTTCACTTTTGTATTGGGAACGAAAATAAACCTGAGTTATTGAGTATTTGGAAGAGGCAAATCTTTTTTAAATAAACCAAACCCTTTTGATGGCAGAATAGTTGCTACTTATCATCCATGAGTTTTTCAAAACTAATAGTGCCAAGCGGATCAGTAGTTAATAAGCGAAAGCTTCCAATCATTTGCATAATTGCAATAAGCTGGACACTCGTCGATTTCTTTCTTTTTCTCATACGCATGACCTCTGGTGCGCTCCCTGATAAATACAGTGATCCACAAATAAATACTTTAAAAGCAATCTTACTTCGGGAGATCAATGTACTAATAGTCAGCTTTATTATAGGCTTTTTGCTTGTTTCCGTCTTAAGAAGAGTCTTGCGGCACTCATCTTTATGGGTCAACCTTCTTGTAAAAACACTCATCCTGATCCTCGCCGGTCTTATAATGACTTTTTTCATTCATGCATCTTATGACATATTAATTGAAGGACGAACGATCACGGAGGCTATGAATAAATTTCTGCAAAATACATTTCGGCCGCAATGGTTAATTCCTAAAATGTCTGAGTGGGCGGTTTTATATCTTTTAACTCAGTTGGCGCTGGAAGTAAATGAAAAATATTCCGGCAGTATTTTTTTTGATATCATGATCGGCAAGTACCTGCAGCCAAAAGAAGAAAATAGGATCATTCTTTTTATTGACTTACGTAACTCAACTCCGATCGCCGAAAAAATAGGGAAAGATTATTTTCAATTTATCAGGGATTTTATTTTTTGTATCTCTGCCGGTATCATGGAACATGATGGTCATATTTATCAATACGTAGGCGACGAAATCGTTGCCTGGTGGCCCGCTTCCAGGACCAATGCAAAAAAAGCTGTTGATTCATTGATAGAATCAAGAAAAATTTTAAATAAAAACACCGATGTATTCATGAGGAACTATGATATTGTTCCTGAATATAAAGCGGGCATGCATACGGGAACTGTTACTGTGGGCCAGGTAGGTATTGCAAAAAAAGAATTAGTTATGAGTGGGGACACAATTAATACAGCATCAAGGATACGCAGTGCCTGTACCGATCTGAATCAAAAATTTCTGGTGTCAAAAGATATAATAGACTTGCTTGAAATGGAAGAATGGCAAAGTGAAAGTATGGGAGAAGCAGATCTGAAAGGGAAAAATGAGAACATTGAGTTATTTGCATTAAAAATCTGATAACAGAAAAGACCAGGTTATGACGACAGAAGTAAAGAAAAAAAAGAACTGGCTTTCGGTTTTAACTATCGAATTCCTGTTTGTTATTTTGCTGCTTTTGGCAATGATCATTTTTATCTATTTAGTAAGAATGATTTTCATAAGTGAAAGCACAGAGTTTGATGATCGTGTTTTTAATACAATAAAGCCTTATATCAAAGATGGCCTTACCAACTTCATGCTCCTCATTACATTTCTTGGAAAACATGATCTGTTGATCCCTTTGAATTTTATTTTGATCGCCTTTTTCATTTATAGAAAAGAACGATGGTTTGCCACCAGGATCGCCGCTTTATCTCTCAGCAGTTTATTACTGATGTTTCTGCTAAAATTTTTCTTTCAACGCAATCGTCCCCTGCAGCCTGTAATCGATGATGTTTCAGGATATAGTTTCCCCAGTGGTCATGCGTTGATCAGTGTTGTTTTTTATGGACTCTTCATTCATATGATCTGGCATGAAGTAAAAAATAAATGGCTCCGAATTGCATTGATTACTTTACTTGGCACCCTGATCCTGTTAATAGCTTTTAGCAGAATATACCTTAACGTGCATTATGCAAGTGATGTGATCGCTGGCATTGCTGTTGGATTTATCTGGTTGGTATTATCTCTTAATATTATTCAGCGTATCGAGAAAAAATATATTGCTAGAAGAGCGCTGAAAGCTGAAGGGCTCGAAAAATAAGCGAATCATCTCCCCTCATGGGATATAATTAAATTTCAACAATACTGCCTTGGACGTTATTGCTTCATTGGCAATAAACATTTCACCATTCGTTTTAAAAGTCAAACCTTCGGCCTGGGGAAATAATTTTTTTGCCAACATATAGACGCCTTCCACATTTCCACTCGTGTCTGCGATTACTAACTGGTTACTGGCTGAAGAAAGAATAAATAATTTTTTAAGTACAGGATGAATTCTGGCAGCTGAAGGCTGGAATCTGGAGGTTTCTCTTGGAGAAAGCTCCTTCACTTTTGCTACATCGATCGTATAAATTGGTTTATTTACAAAACCGATCGAATCGGGATAATATGCATAGGCACTTACAACTTTTTTATCATCGCCCTCGCAATTTTTACAGATCAATATCATTGCTCTTCTGTCAGCATCATAATAAAGCGTTTCAAAATCGTCCTTTCCGGATAATTCTAATTGACCAAGATCAAATGATTTTTGCCCACCAGCACTATCAGCAACAATCCTGAAAAGCATACCATCACTTCTTAATACATAAACAATATCGTTTGCAATAGCAATATCTTCATAATCTCCTTTTGCAGGAGTAAATTGAAATTCCCGCACAATATCACCATTGTTCTTATCCAGGTAATAGATTATTCCTTTTTCATCATTATGTGCAATAAATTCATCTTTATGATTATCCCACACAACACCCGAGATCTCTTTAATTCTCAGATCAAGCTTGATAGGCAATGCCTGTGAAAAATTATAATGAGGCGGCGATTTATATACATATTTCTTGGGCTTACAACTTACCGTAAGAACAAAGAATAAACATAGAAAATAACATATCCCGGCTAATAATTTAAATCTTATCATCGCTTAACTTTAAGTAAATTTATAAAATTATATCTTTATAACATGACCGAAGAACAATTCAGGGTATTATCTGCAGCACAGGATTTTGTTTCAGATCTTTTCACTAGTAAAGTTGATAAATCCATCCATTTTCACACATTACAACATACACAGGAAGTAGTAACAGGATGTGAGACGATGGCCGACTATTATCACCTGGAGGACGAAGATCGTTATGCACTTCTGTTAGCAGCCTGGTTTCATGATACGGGCTATAGCGGCGGTAAAGCAATGGGACATGAGAGCGTAAGCATTGAATTGGCTACAAAATTCTTAAATGAGCATAAAGTAAGTCAGCAAGTGATTAATAAAGTCATTGGTTGTATCAATGCAACCCGCTTGCCACAAACACCACATACATTGATCGAGCAAATAATTGCCGATGCAGACCTCTTTCACCTGGGTACAAGCGACTTTAAGGAAAAAAATAAACTGCTCCGTGAAGAATTGAATGATTTTGGCAACCTGGGATTATCAAAAAAAGATTGGAGAACAAAAAATATAGAGTTTCTTTCAAAGCATACTTATTTTACTTCTTATGCAAAAGAACAACTTGATCCGTTAAAACAAGTATATCTCCATGAGCTGAATAAAAAAGCAGGCATTGACGAAAAGACCGAGAAAAAACAGGCCAAAGATCCAAAAAACTCTAAAGACCCCAAACCTGCTTTGGTCACCAAAAATGAAAAACCAAAAGATAAAGGACTCACTGCCGATGAACAGAAAAAAGTGGATGAAGTAAAAAGGAAAAAAGAAAAAGAGTCGCAATCCGAAAGGGCCATATCTACTGTTTTCAGAATTGTAGCACAAAGTCAGAATAATCTCAGCCAGATGGCCGATTCGAAAGCGAATATCCTGATCTCTGTGAATGCAATCGTTCTTTCCGTTATTATTGGTACCCTATTCGACAACCTTCTTACAGATCCCAACTTACAGATACCTGTGATCATCCTTGTCGCTGTTTGTGTTTTGGCCATCGTATTTGGCATATTGGCAACCAGGCCAAATGTCACATCAGGTACCTTTACCAAAGAAGACATTGCGAATAAAAAGACCAATCTTTTATTCTTTGGGAATTTTCACAAAATGGGCTATGCAGATTATGATTGGGGAATGACAGAACTGCTTGCTGATAAAAACTATTTATACAGCAGCATGATCAAGGACACTTATTTTCTTGGTATTGTGTTGGCAAAAAAATATCGATACCTCAGGATCGCCTATAATATCTTTATGTACGGATTGATACTTGCTATCATCGCATTTCTCATTGCACTTATTATCCCGGATGCAACCGAAGTATATGGCCCGCCGCAGTAGATTATTTGGGTAAATGTGCGATCAATTCCACTTCCAGTTTCGCATCAGCCATGAAGAGTCTTGATACCCCCATCCACGTGGCGGCCGGAAAATCTCCTTTATAAAAAACTTTGCGGGCATCATTATATCTTTTCATTGCTTCCATGTCCGTAGTATATAAATTTTCCTTTACCACGTTTTGAAATGTAGCACCAAAGCTTTTTAACGACCTTTCCAGGGACTGGTACACCCTGGTAATTCCTTCAGGAGTTACATCTCTTGCCACCGCCCCGGAAATATAAAGTACATTTTCAACTTTTACCACTTGTACATATCCTGCACTTGTATCCTGTTGCAATGAATTACCCCAATGCCATTTATCTTTTTTTATCTCATTACTCTGTGCAGCACTGTTGGTATTTACTAAAAAGACAAAAATTACAAAAGAAGCTATGGTATAAAATTTCTTTTTCATAAAAACTTATTTAACTAAAAATAAAAAATCCATCCGTAGTTATGGATGGATTGCAGTTAATTATAGTTAATGTGTTTAAAGATATTTTCTCAACTCCTCTACCAGTTCAGTTTTTGTAATTGGAATACCCATGATCTTATTGTATCCTTTTGCATCTACAAAATAAACATCACGGATAATTTTTATAAGTTGGCCATTATTGATCTCCGGCACAATTACGGTTTCATAATTTCTTAAGATCTCACCAAGGTTTTTAGGGAATGGACGCATATAACGAAGATGTCCATGAGCAACAGATTTTCCTTCCGCTAATAATTCAGCTACGGCACTTTTTATTGCACCGAATGTAGAACCCCAGCCCAGCACCAGTACTTTTCCTTTTTCAGGTCCGTTATCAATTTTTTGTAAAGGAATATAATCAGCGATCTTATCAACTTTTGCCTGTCTTGTTTTTACCATGTGCTGGTGATTGTCCGGATCATAACTGACATTCCCGGTAACATCTTGTTTTTCCAAACCACCGATACGATGTTCGAGCCCTTTACTGCCCGGAATAGCCCAGGGACGAACAAGTTTCTCATCTCTTTTATAAGGCATCAATTGTTCTTCACCTTCATCCAATGTAGTTTTGAATTTTACTTCTATTGCAGGCAGGTCTGCACTTTTGGGGAAACGCCATGGTTCAGCACCATTGGCAATATAACCATCACTTAAAAATATCACAGGCGTCATGTGTTGTACAGAAATTCTTACTGCTTCGTAGATCGCACCAAAACAATCTCCGGGTGTACTTGCTGAAACAATTGGCATTGGGCATTCACCGTTTCTTCCATAATAGGCCTGCAAGAGATCCGATTGTTCTGTTTTTGTCGGCAACCCGGTTGAAGGACCACCACGCTGGATATTTATAACTATCAAAGGAATTTCCAACATCACTGCAAGACCCATTGCTTCTGCTTTCAATGCAATACCCGGCCCGCTTGATGTTGTGATACCAAGACTACCACCATAGGCCGCACCAATTGCAGACGTGATCGCCGCGATCTCGTCTTCCGCCTGGAAAGTTTTTACGCCAAAATTTTTATACTTAGCAAGATCATGAAGAATATCTGAAGCCGGAGTGATAGGATATGAACCAAGGAATAATTGCAAACCGCTTTTTTGCGAGGCGGCAATCAATCCCAACGTCACAGCCTGGTTACCCATGATGGAACGGTATTCACCTACTTCCATCTTTGCCTTTTCCACTTTATAAGTAGTGGTAAAAGTTTCGGTAGTGTCGCCATAATTATAACCAGCCTGCAAGGCTTTGATATTACTATTCAGTATCTCGTCTTTCTTTCCAAATTTTTCTTTCAAAAAACCAATAGTGCCGTCCATACTCCTGTTATACATCCAATAAAGAAAGCCGAGCACAAACATATTTTTTGCCCGGTCCTTTTCTTTCATCCCCATCGTAATATCTTTCAAAGCCTCGCGGGTCATCTTGGTCACATCCATTTTTATCACCTCGTAATTACCAAGACTACCATCCTCCAATGGATTCACTCCTTCTTTATAGTTTGCCAGCCGAAGATTCTTTGCATCGAAACCATCTGTGTTCGCAATTATTTTTCCGCCTTTT
>DASUTO010000541.1:0-6079 GCA_036374555.1 Chitinophagaceae bacterium | reverse complement strand
GTTGATCTTAATTCCTGTTCTCATAGGTAGCATTTGCCACGCACAACAAGTAAAAACGAAAAAGCCTGGTTCAGTTAAGACAAAAGTCGATAGCGCATTAACTATTTTTTCCGGAGACCAACCATTGCTGACCTACCAGTTCAGAACCATTTACCCTCCAAATGGAATTGATACCAATTATAAACGTAGCGGTTTTATTCATCCGCTCTATACTCCGCATGGCCAGGTGCTTACCAATATTCAACCCAGGGATCATTATCATCATTATGGAATTTGGAACCCGTGGACACATACTTTTTTCGAAGGTGATACCGTCGATTTCTGGAATATAAAGGGTCACCAGGGTACCGTTCGATTTGCAAAATTCACTTCACAGAAGAGTAATTCAAAATATTCGGAGTACACCGCACTTCATGAACATGTGGTGTTTAAAAAAGATGGAAGCGAAAAAGTTGCCTTGAATGAATGGCAAACTGTTCGGGTTTATGATCCCGGAAATAATAGCGATCAATATATCGTTGACATCACTTCAAAAATGAGTTGTGCTTCACAAAGTCCTTTATTAATTGTAGCATATCGTTATGGTGGTTTAGGTTGGCGTGCAACCGGGTTTTGGGATAAGGATAATTCTGAAATGCTGACCTCCGAGGGAAAAACAAGAGATAACACAGATAACACGAAGGCCAAATGGATCATCGTATATGGTTCATTGCCAGGTAATGATGAAGGCGGTATTGTTATGTTGTCGCATCCTTCTAACTATAATCATCCTGAACCCTTGCGTATTTGGGATAAGAAAGCAAATGGAGGACGTGGCGACGTATTTGCAAATTTTGCACCGACAAAAGATAAAGACTGGTTACTGGAACCGGGAAAAACTTATACATTAAAATATAGATTGGTTGTGTTTAACGGGAAGTTTGACGGTGCAAAAGCAGAAAGTGCATGGCAGGCATTTGTGAAAGAAAACCCACAAACCCCCTAAAGGGGGGCTTGCTGGAGCACAGTCCTGACTTATCTGTAGGATTACATTTTATTGATGGGTAGAAATATAATGTTGATTTGTAATAACAATAGTTTGGATTTGTAATGCAGTACCGTCCTTCTCCTTCAGGAGAAGAATAAGAGGAGAGGTTAAACAGCTGAATAGCGGGCGGAACCTTGAAGTGTGCGACGCAACAGACGATGCTATGAAAAACCAAAGCTGACAACATAAAAATATCATCACAAAACTTAACCTGATGAAAAAGAATAAACAATCACGGCGTGAGTTTTTAACTAACTCCATCAAAGCATCAGCATTACTGGCGATTCCTTCAATTGTTCCTTCAAGTGTGTTTGGGAAGAATGCACCAAGCAATCGTATCAATGTTGCAGCCATCGGTACGGGCCGTATATCACGAGGTCATGACATGCCCGGGGTGTGGCGCTATGATTATGCGCAACTAATGGCCGTATGTGATCTCGATTCAATAAGAGCTGCGGAGGGGAAGACCTTAGTGAACGAATATTATACAAAGAGAGATGGTAAACCTTTTGATGGTGTGAAGATGTATACCGACTATCGGGAGTTGTTACAAAATAAAGACATCGATGCAGTGCTGATAAGTACCCCTGATCATACACATGCAATGATTGGTGCGGCTGCCGCCCGTGTAAAGAAACATATCTATATGCAGAAGCCGGCATCCTTGACGATTGCTGAAGGAAGATTGATCAGTGATGTGGTTACAAAAAGTGGAGTAAAGTTCCAGATCGGAAGCCAGCAGCGGAGCAGTGAGCAGTTTCGTTATGCAGCAGAGTTGGTTCGTAATGGTCGCATTGGTGAATTGAAAACAGTTTATGTTGGATTGCCAGGCGATCCTCCGGGTGGTAAGAAAGATGAAATGCCTGTTCCTAAAAACCTCAACTATGATATGTGGCTGGCATCAACACCTGAAGTTTACTATACAGTTGATCGTGTGCATCCGCAGGTTGGTTATGATCGGCCGGGTTGGTTACGCTGTGAACAGTTTGGTGCTGGCATGATCACAGGTTGGGGTGCTCATCATATTGATAGTGCTCATTGGGGAATGGGAATGGAAAGCAGCGGTCCCGTTGAGATATGGTGTGATAAAGTTGAGTTTGCAACTGGTGGTTTGTGGGACGTGCATGGAATTTTCAAAACGGGTGCAAAATATGCGAACGGTGTTACGATGATCGTCAGCAATGAGTTTCCCAATGGGGTGAAGTTTGAAGGAACTAATGGATGGCTATTTGTTTCGAGAGGTGATTACCAGGTTACATCAAGTGATCCTGGCGCTGGAAATACGCAAGCGAAAAAATTAGATGCAAGTGATCCAAAGATCCTTACTTCAGTGATCGGAGAAAATGAATTTCATTTAACGGTAAGCAAAAATCATCATGGTAATTGGCTGGAAGCAATTCGTGATAATAAATCGACGATTGCACCGGTTGAAGAAGCGCATCGTGCATGCTCAGCATGTTTGCTTCATCATATTTCCATGAAGCTGAAAAGAAAATTGTACTGGGATCCAAAAACAGAAAAATTCAAAAACGATAATGAAGCAAATGCAATGTTGAGTCGAAAGCAAAGAAAGGGGTATGAAACTGCAGCGTAACCCCTGTCCCCTAAAGGGAACTTAGGATCGTTGTGGCTGACGGGATTGGGGAGTTCTTAAAATGATTATTCCATATTGTGTTACAAGCAATATTGCTACTATCATCGTCTCTTGCGTCGCACACTTGTACAACATCAATTCTTATGAGCAGAATAAAAAGGTTTCAATCTTATTTCTTATTCATCCTGATGCTAATAGTGATGAGTTGCCAATCAGACAATAAAGAAACAAAAGCAACAATTGAAAGTAAACCCAAACCGGTACAATTGGTCACTCTCGATCCGGGACATTTTCATGCGGCTCTTGTACAAAAAACGATGTACGATGATGTTGATTCAGTGGTGTACGTCTATGCCCCGGAAGGAAATGACCTGAAGCTACACATGGACAGGATCAGCGGGTATAATTCAAGAGCAGAGAATCCTACACGATGGAAGGAAGTTGTTTATACCGGCAGTGATTTTTTCGAAAAGATGATCGCAGAGAAAAAGGGAAATGTTGTTGTGCTTGCGGGCAACAATGAAAAGAAGACTGAATACATTTTAAGAGCATTAGAAGCAGGATTCAACGTCCTTGCTGATAAGCCCATGGCAATTACTCCCGGAGATTTTGAACTGATAAAGAAAGCATTTGATGTAGCAAAAGAAAAAAACTTATTGTTGTATGATATCATGACCGAAAGATTTGAGATCAATACCATTCTTCAGCGGGAATTTTCAATGATCCCTGAAATATTTGGTACGCTGGAAAATGGAACACAAAAAAAACCCGCGATAGAAATGATCAGTGATCATTGTTTTTACAAATACATTTCCGGCAATGTGCTCACAAGGCCAGCCTGGTTTTTTGATGCTTCGCAACAAGGTGAAGGGATCGTTGATGTTACTACACATTTAGTTGACCTTGTACAATGGGAATGTTTCCCTGATCAAACTCTTGATTACACAAAGGAAATAACAATCCTCGATGCACAAAGATGGCCAACAAATATGAGTGCTTCGAAATTCAGGCTTATTACAAAGCTTGATTCAATTCCGGGCTTTTTAAAGAAAAACCTTGTGAATGATACGATGTTGGCAATCTATAGCAACGGCGAAATAGACTACAAGCTTCGTGATGTCCACGCAAAAGTTGTGGTACAATGGAATTATACAAATGAAGCTGGCGGTGATACTCATTACTCACTAATGAGGGGAACAAAAGCAAATTTGGTGATCCGGCAGACCAGGGATGAAAATTTTAAACCCGTCTTATATATTGAGCCAATAAAAAAGGATACTCCTTTTCAGGAAATCCTCGAAGAAAACTTTAAAAAAATAAGTGCAAAATTCCCCGGCGTTGAATTATACAAGACTGCAAAGGGATGGAGTGTTAAATTGCCTGAGAAGTTAGCGGAAGGACATGAATCACATTTTGCAAGAGTTACCAATAACTTTCTTGACTATTTAAAGATTAAAAATATGCCTGCATGGGAAGTGCCCAATATGCTGGCAAAATATTATACAACAACCAAAGCCCTGGAAGTTGCACTAAAAACAAAATGATGAAACATATGATTGTCTGTGTCTTTTTACTGACTGCAACATCATTGATGGCGCAAAAAAATGATTCATTGTTGTCAAATGTTTATTACTGGAATATGCTGGAACAAAAGAAAGAAGATACGCGGATCAGGAGACAAGTACTCGAAGGAAAAACGTTTGCACTTAGCAATTTTGAAATACATGCTTCCACACTTGAACCGGGTAAGGCCCCTCACCCACCTCATGTGCACGATGATTATGATGAACTAATAATTGTTAAAGAAGGGCAAGTGAAGATCACAATTGCCGGGCAAGGTAAAACACTTGGCCGTGGCAGCGTTGCCTTTGCCATGCCAGGTGATGAACATGGAATTGAGAACGCGGGCAACACCCAGGCAACTTATTTTATTTTAAAATATAAAGGAAAGTTGCAAACGGATCTTGACAGAGCAAAAAAGGCTGGTGGTTCTTTTTTGCTTGACTGGAATGACCTGAAAACAAACAATACAGGAAAGGGTTACCGGAGAGATTTTTTTAACAGAGCCACATCACAATTAAAGCAATTTGAAATGCATACTACTGCATTGAATGCTGACTCAGTAAGTCATGCGCCACACACACATGTGCAGGAAGAGGTTATTTTGATTTTACGTGGAAATGTAGAAATGTTTATCGATGGCAAATATCATAAAGGTTCTGCCGGGGATCTCTATTTTATTTCAGCCAATGTGCCCCATGCTTTAAAGAATATTGGTAAGGAACAATGTGAATATTTTGCTTTTCAATGGAGGAATTAACCAGCATAAAATTGCTTGCATGAAAAAGGTAGCATCACTACTCTGCTTATTGTTTTGTTTTTGGGTTTTAAATGCACAACAGAAAACGGGCATGTTTGAGGGCAATGAAGATGTCGGTAATCCTGCCAGGAAGGGATCAGCCAGCTATAATGCCGAAACACAGGAATACACAATGAGTTGCGGCGGGAAAAACATGTGGGCAAATGACGACCAGTTTCGCTTTCTCTGGAAGAAGATCAAAGGCGATTTTATGATAAGTGCCACGGTTCGCTTTATCGGAAAAGGAACAGATCCTCATCGCAAGATCGGTATCATTGCCAGAAATGAATTAACAGCCAACTCCCCGTATGCAGATGCTTGTGTGCATGGTGATGGATTAACTTCTTTACAATCCCGTCATGCGGATACTGCACAAACAGGCCAAATAGTTTTGCCATCCAATGCCGCCGTTAATATCGAACTGCAACGTTCAGGAAATACTTTCATTTTTTCTGCAGCCACCCCGGGAGAAAATTACAAAATGGCTTCTAAGGAACTTATGTTGAACGAAGAAGTATATGCAGGTCTTTTCATCTGTTCTCATAATGAGAATGTAGTAGAACAAGCAGTATTCAGTAATGTTCGTATCATCATCCCTCCTGCCAAAGATTTCAGACCATATCGTGATTATGTCGGGAGTCATTTAGAAGTAATGGATGTACAAACAGGTCACAGAAAAATATTATATAGTGTGCCTAACTCGATCCAGGCGCCAAACTGGACAGCCGATGGGAAATATCTTATTTATAATTCCGAAGGGTTATTATATAGATTCAACTTACAAAATAACACACCCGAAAAACTAAATACAGGTTTCGCCAATCAAAATAATAATGATCATGTTATTTCATTTGACGGGAAACAACTTGCCATAAGTAATCATGTAGGCGAAAAAAGAATTTCAACTCTTTTCATTCTACCTGTAACAGGCTCTGATAACCCTGTGCAGATCACATCAGCTGACTCAGGTCACTCCTATTTACATAGCTGGTCAACTGACGGAAAGAAATTAATATTTACCGGTCAGCGAAAGAATCAATACGACATCTGGGCAATTGATATCAATACCAAAAAAGAACAGCAATTAACGAATACACCG
>DASUTO010000540.1:0-3628 GCA_036374555.1 Chitinophagaceae bacterium | reverse complement strand
GAACGGAGGATTATGGGTGTTGCTGTTTGTGGTATTTGCAGAAACAGGTTTATTTATTGGCTTCTTTTTGCCCGGCGATTCATTATTATTTGTTGCTGGCATTTATGCTCATGAGATAACTGCAAAAAATGGAGAAGTAAAACCCGGTCTTGCTTACCAATTTCTTGATTTGATAGGATTGGGAAGTTTCAGTAATCAATGGGTCGATCTTTTTGTTTTATGGGGATTGATCTCGGTGTGCGGTATTCTTGGTAATGCTGTTGGGTATTGGACCGGTCGAAAAGTTGGACCGGCTATGTTTTCATGGCGGGATAGATTTTTATTTAAGAAAAAATATTTGTACCAGGCAAAAGAATTCTATGATAAACATGGTGGTATTGCAATTATCGGCGCAAGGTTTCTACCTTTTATCAGAACGTTTGCCCCCATCGTAGCTGGTATTGTTCAAATGGACAGAAAGAAGTTTCATTTCTTTAATGTAGTAGGTTGTATTGGGTGGGTATTCAGTATGATATTTTCCGGATACTTTTTACAGAAATGGATATTAAAACAATTTGGTTTCGACCTTAAAGATCACCTTGAATTGATCGTATTGGGAATTGTTTTAGTAACAACGGCACCTGTTCTTATTAAAATGTTTAGTGGGAAAAAGAAAAAGAATAACGATCCGATCGCTAATTCATAACTATGGAAAAAAAACACTACGGCATACTTTCCCTTCCCGTAATTGTTGCTGCACTGGGTTATTTTGTTGACATCTACGATCTGTTACTTTTTACTATTGTACGGGAGCCAAGTTTAAAAAGCCTGGGAATTGATTTATCGAATACAAAAATGGTCATTGGGGCAAGTACCAAAGTTATTAACTGGCAGATGTGGGGTATGCTCATTGGTGGTATTATTTGGGGCATCATGGGCGATAAGAAAGGAAGGTTAAGTGTCTTGTTTGGCTCGATCATTCTTTATTCGGTGGCGAATTTTTTCACTGGTTTTGTCCAGGATGTTCAACAATATGCATTGGCAAGATTTGTCGCAGGTGTTGGCCTTGCAGGAGAATTAGGGGCTGGCATTACATTAGTAAGTGAATTATTGCCTAAATCAAAACGAGGTATTGGCACCTCAATGGTGGCTGGCATTGGACTGTTCGGTGCTGTAGCTGCTTATTTTACTTTTAAAATTACCGATGATTGGCGATTATGTTATAAGATAGGCGCTGGCCTTGGCGTCTTGTTATTATTTTTAAGGATTTCAGTTGCCGAAAGCGGAATGTTCAAGCATGTGCAACAAAAGGCAAATATTGTTCGCGGAAATTTTTTTATGTTTTTCCAGGATGCGAAACGTTTTAGAAAATACATTCTTGCAATTTTAATCGGGTTGCCAACCTGGTTTGTAATTGGTGTACTGGTAAACTTAAGCAACCAGTTTGCCAATAAATTTTACGATGGAAACCAAATTGAATCAGGTCGGGCAATTATGTATGCATACGCAGCGATAGCTATTGGCGATATACTTATTGGTTTCATCAGTCAATATTTTAAAAGCAGGAAGAAAGCTTTGTACCTGTTTTATTTTTTTGCGATCATTTCGGGCATTTATTTCTTTAGTGGCAATATAAAAAATGATGCAACTATGTATGCTGCTTGTGCAGCGCTTGGTTTTAGCACCGGTTTTTGGGCAATCTTTGTAACCATGGGAGCGGAGCAATTTGGTACAAACCTGAGAGCAACTGCTGCCACTACCATTCCTAATATGGTCCGCGGCTCATTACCTTTGATCAACCTGATGTTTGTAAATTGGTTTCAGAAAATTAATGGCTGGGATATTATTAAAAGTGCGATCTATACCGGGATAATTGTGATGGTCATTACTTTGATCGCCGCTTATTTTACTGAAGAAACTTTTCATAAGGATCTTAACTATGTGGAACCTGAGGAATTGATGCCTTAAACTATGATTAATAATTATTAATTAATAATTATTAATTGGTAAATATGAAATTCTTAATCATTCGCTTTTCTTCAATAGGAGATATTGTTCTCACAACGCCGGTGATTCGTTGTTTAAAAAAACAAGTACCGGGTTCCGAAGTACATTTTCTTACAAAACAATCTTTCGGAACTATTGTTGAAAATAATCCTTACATCGATAAAGTTCATCTACTTGCGCATAGCTGGGAAACAGTGGTGCATGAATTGAAGCAGGAGAATTATGATTATATCATCGATCTGCATCACAACCTGCGAACGCTGCGACTAAAAAAAGATCTCGGCATCAGATCTTTTCCTTTCAACAAATTAAACATTCAGAAATGGATCTATACAAACCTGAAATGGAACCTGATGCCTGATCTTCATATTGTGGATCGTTATTTGAAAACCGTTGAGTCATTTGGAGTAACAAATGATGGAGAGGGGCTTGAATATTTTATCCAGGCAAAAGATGAAGTGAAGCAAAGAGATATTCCTGCTTCACATCATGCGGGTTATATTGGTTTAGTGATTGGCGCAGCACATAACACAAAGAAGTTACCGGTTGAAAAACTAAGAGAACTGTGTAACAAGATTGATCATCCAATTATTTTATTAGGGGGGAAAGAGGATAATGAAAATGCAAAACAGGTCGCTTCAGCCGATCCAGTTAAAATTTACAATGCCTGTGGTAAATTCAATTTGAATGAAAGCGCCGACCTGGTCCGCAAATCAAAACTTATCATTACCCACGATACTGGCCTGATGCATATCGCTGCGGCCTTCAGGAAAAAAATCATTTCTGTTTGGGGAAACACCGTTCCGGAATTTGGAATGTATCCTTACTATGGCAATGTCCTGATCCAACATTCTCAATTTGAGATCCAGGGGCTTCGTTGCCGGCCTTGTAGTAAAATAGGTTATGCCAAATGCCCCAGGGGACATTTTAAATGTATGAATCAAATAAAAACGGATGCAATAGCTGCATCCGTTAAACAAATGTTGTGATAAGTAAAATTATTTACCCCAGGTTAATAATGTAACCACTGCAATTGCAAGAAAAATAAAACTAATAACGATTGCACCCTGAACATCAGGCTTATGCAAATAAGTGTTGAGTTTTTTCATACGCAAATTTTTAAATTAAAAAATGTAAGGGTGCGGTACTAATTAAACTCTGGAATTAAATAGGGAGGGGATTTGAACGCAAAGGTAAAACCGCTTATTTGATTTTGCAAGAGTGGGTAGAAGTAATTTTTTCATTGGACCATCTCGCTTAATTCCAGCCAACGCAATTCTTTTTGATCGAGCAATTCTGCGATTTCGCCAATACGATTTGACAATTTTTCCAGTTCCTCAAATGATTCACGACCGCTGTTTAAACGTAGATCTACTAATTCTTTTTCTTTTGTTAACTCAGCTATCTCTTTTTCAAGTGTTTCGAATTCCCTTTTTTCTTTAAATGTCAGCTGGCGTTTGCTATTATTTGTTTGTTTTTGAGTGCTGGTTTTAGCAGGAAGTTTCTTTTCTAACCAGTCAACCGTGGACTGTTGACTGTCGACTATGGACTGGCGGTATTGCGAATAATTTCCAGGAAAATCTTTTATGACCCCATCCCCTTCAAAAACAAAAAGATGATCCACCAGCCGATCCATGAAATA
>DASUTO010000539.1:0-6269 GCA_036374555.1 Chitinophagaceae bacterium | reverse complement strand
CATTATGAATCGACCTTCACCAAATTCTACCAGGCCTTCGTCCTGCCTGAGAAGTTCGGATACGACAAACGGAAAGTGCACCTATCAGCCTTGATTCGAAATGGTGAAATTACCCGGGACGAAGCCTTAAAAGAACTAGAGAAACCTGCGTACGATCCTCAAGAATTAAAAATAGACAAAGAATATGTTCTTAAAAAGCTCGGATTTTCGGAACAAGAGTTTGACGGGATGATGAAGGAGAAACCGAAGGAACATCTTGACTATCCCAGCGACGAATGGGTTTTTAAGATCTGGAGGAAGTTCAAGCCACACCTGGTTAAACAAACTTCGTGATGGTTGGAAGGAGAATTCTCTTTTTATCCGGAGTAGATTTCAAAGAAAAGTCCATACAGGTAATAAGAAAGACTCCTGAAGCATACGTCGAGGCCGGTTGGGAAGTTCATTATATTGTAGGAAGAGATAATTCTGTAACGGGCGATTACTTCTACGAGTCAATTATCAATCCAGTTGGTGTTAACATTCACAGGTTCATCTTGCCGTTAGGTAAGGTCGATGGACTTTTTAATAACGTCATATGGAAAGCTTTTTGGTTCAGGGTTAGAAATGTGATATTGGTGGGTCAGCTGGCCGCGAAAGCAACAACCCTCATACGAAAGGCAGATTTTCAAATCATCTATGGGTATGAGATTCCTGGTGTATTGGCGATTCGGCTTCTTAGATTTTTTGGGGTCAAGACGAGTGCAAAGTTTGTAACTCGCTTCCAAGGCGTACTATACGTCAAAGAATGGTTACGTAAAGGACAGCGATTCAGATTCCTATCGAACATGGATGCAATGTTGGCCTTGAAAACGAGGTCTGACCTTTGCATTATGACAAATGATGGGTCTCAGGGATTAGACGTTTTGAAAAAAGTAAATTCCCCTGCGAAAAACATTCTCTTTTGTTCAAATGGCGTGGACAAAGTTCGGTTGGACATCAACGTACTGGAAGAGGTACGGTCAAAATTTTACAGTGACATCAGCAAAAAATATCTTTTGTCCATATCAAGGCTGGATAATCACAAAAGAATTGACAGAAGCATTCGGTTGATTCACAGGATGGTGAACTCATTTGGCTTCACCAATTTTAAGTTTATTGTTATTGGCGGTGGAGCTGAATACAAGAATTTGACAAATTTAGTTGAGACTTTAGGACTCAAACAATACATTGAATTTTTAGGTCCTATAAATCATAATTATATAAAATATCACCTTTCTCTGGCGAGTCTCTTTCTGTCGATGTATACAAGTACAAATGTGGGCAATCCCTTATTGGAGGCTATACGACATAATAAGGTAATTGTAACCTTAAACAACGGCGATACCGGGGAATGGATCACCCACAGAATTAGTGGATTTATTTACGACGTTGATGATGACCGCGATTTGGGACCTAATGACTATGAAATAATGGCTCAGGATGTTATAAGCGTATTGAGCGATCAGCGTTTATTTGACATTATAACAGCTGGTATAAAGGCTGTTGAAGTCGCTAAATTGTGGACATGGGAGGAGCGCTTCCAAGCGGAAATAAGCAAAGTTGAGTTACTTTTACCGTGAGATCCTTTTATGATTATTTAACATGTTAATTGTCGCGCTCATTCTTTCACTAATCCTGGCAAGTATTTCAATATTGAGATATAAAAAAATCTTTAATCCGTTTACGATAGAGGTCTACTTTACAATTTTTTTTCTCATTCTTCCACAATTGTTAATAGTGAAAACGGTGCAGAGAGATGGGGAATTTTTTTACTCCGACGTGGTGATTATTACGTATGTCTTATCCATTTTTTTGGGAACATTTTTGAACGTCAACTCTTTCAAACTAAGGGCCATCGAGAATGTGAACGCCATTAATTCATTAAATCTATTATTGTATGCGGCTCTGATTGTGCCATTAGTGCCAATGTTGTTAAATAGTGGTATTTCTGCTCAAGGTTTCAGGAATTTTTATGAAACAGTGGTATTTTCAAAATATGCTTCATTTTTTGAGTTGTCTAAGCTGGTATTGTATTTTATTATATTTTTTAAACTGATAAACCGTCAAAAGTTTTCGATTGGGTTTTTATTTCTTTTTCCCCTTGTGTTTTTCTATGGCAGTAGATTTGTGATACTGGATTGTATCATTTATTTGTGTGTTTTTCTTGAGCAATTTAAAGGCCTGAGCATGAAAAAAATAATCACAGCGTGCCTGGTAGGCGCCATCTTTATTGGTATTTATACTTATCTTCAATTTTCTTCACGGTATAGTATGAGTCAGCATCTAATCTCATACTTTGATCTTTATAAAAATCAAACTTATGTAATCAATAAATTCATAGAAGGTGATCTGGAATACTATCACGGGGAAATATATTTTTCATCGTATTTGAAATTTATACCCCGTATATTTTGGGAGGATAAGCCAAAGGCATTTGGTTTTGCTATTCTTAATTATGCAGTATTCCCTGAGTCGGCAGCAGCCGGATATATGCCCTCTTTCGGCCTGGGCACCCTATTCGCTGATTTTGGTTTTTTTAGCGTTGTGTTCATCGGATTTCTCAATGGATTTTTAAAGAATTTCTTTTATCGGATATTTCTTAAGTCTAAAAATAATCTTTCGTTTTTTCTTTTTGTTTTTCCCTTTGGAGTAATAACAAACATCTTCCTGCTGCTTTACCTAGGACTCGATTATGCCATTAGAGTCTTTGGCAGAAAATCCACCATTGAAGCGATGCCGACGGACAACAGATAGCCTGAATATCAGTGGAAAAAACAGTAGCGATAAACCTCCTTAATTTTTATGATGAAAAAATTGCAGGCGCCGCCGTGTTTGCCAAGAATCTGTTGAATGAATGGTTCAGGAACAGAGCGGAACTTCCAAGCATAGTAATTTATCACGCTGATTGTCTTGATATCAAACGCGTGTTCGCTTTGCCTGACTTTGATCGCGTCGTGTATAAGAAAGTGAAAGCAAATAATTTTTGGTTACGAATTCTTTATGAGCAGTTGGTGATGCCATTTCTCATCAGGGACTTTAAGGTTTACTTTTCTCCGACACCCGTGATGCCATTCTTGAGCAAACTTTTTAACAGGAGGTTGAAGCATGTGATCACCATTCACGATATGATTCCCTTTTTTGTTCCGAAAAAGTATGGCAAAATCCGCTCGTTGTATGTAAAACTTATAAGCAAGTACGGTTCAAAATATGCGGATCGAATTATCACTGTCTCAGAAAACTCTAGAAATGACATAAGCTTGATCGCTAAGATCAATCCAGCTAAAGTGATTGTTATCTATAATTTTATGCCGTCGTTGGTCCTCAACGCAAGCATATCCTACGATCAATTCTTTGTTTCCATATCCACAATAGAGCCTGGTAAAAATATTGAGAATACGATCCGCGGTTTTAAAGTCTTCTTGGAAAACGAAGCCCATCGGAAATATAAATTTTATTGGGTGGGGAAAATTGGGTGGGGATATTCACCGGCAGGCTTAAAAGCCATGATAGAAGCGTCGGGGTTGGAGAAAAATTTCTTCTTACTTGGCTATATAGATGAGTCAAAAAAAACTGAATTGTTAAGCCACTGTACCGCAATAGTGTATCTTAGCCACTATGAAGGCTTTGGGCTTCCGGTGCTTGAAGGTCTTTACTACGGTAAGCCTGCCGTTGTCTCAGACAGTTCATCATTACCGGAAGTAATTGGTAAAGCTGGCATCTTATGTGATAAAGGCGACCCGGCGGATATAGCTGATGCTCTAACGAGGATATGCGAAAATTTACAAAGCTATCTGAATGAAATACCAAAGCAATTGGAAAAATTTGATGCACATACACAGGTAGAGAAGTTTCTTAAAGTAATGGCTGATTGATAACAGAGTCCGATGATTGTTGAAAAATTAAATATCAAGTCGTTAGGTCAGCTTCAGGTGCTTTTGGTGACCTTGTTAGCTATTCTTTTGAATTTTAAAATTCCGGCTGCTTTCATCGTTTTACCGCTCTTGGTTCTTGTTCTTTCAGCTATAAAGAATCGTGACAATCTTTCTTTAAAGAGTTTTCGAATTTCGAAAAAAGGTTATCTGCTCACAGCGTTATTTGCAATTCATTTCGCCTGGTTTATAAAATCAGTCGTGGCAACAGGTTCACTTTCCTATTTCGAAAAGACTTTGCCCTTCTTGCTTTTTCCGATTATGATTTCTGCAACGACGATTAGTTCGCAGGATCTAAAAATGGTTTTTGCCGCATTTATATTTGCTGTTTTGCTTTCGTATAGTTTGTCACTGGTAGCGGCGATTTATCATTACTTTAATTCAATTCCGAGATGGGGAAGACCTAGCGATTTTTTTTTTCACGAGCAGTTTACTGCTGGTCTATTTGACATACATCCTACATATTACAGTTTATTGGGCTGCCTCGCTACTCTAATTCTATTTCAGGTGACAACAAAATGGTATCGTTTTCTCATTGTCTTAATTTTAACAATTTTTATTATCCTTATTAATGCCAGGATCACCATACTCATTCAGATTTTATTAATTATTTCTTTCCTGGTTAAATATTTTCATCAAGGCTTCACGCTACGGAAACTTGCCTTAATCGCTGGCATAGGCGTGATTATCTTGGTTTTTGTACAGGTGACAAATTCGATATACGATTATCCGCATCGCAAAATATTGGTCGATATAAAGGGGTCGTGGGACAGAAGTTATGCCCCGGATATCTCTGACGGAGATGGTGGCTTGGTAACCCGATTTGCAATTTGGCGGAGTGCTACGCAAGTAATAAAAGATCATCCCGTATTTGGAATAGGACTGGATAACGAAAAGCAAGCCTTGGCAACAAAATTTAAGGAGGGCAATGTTCCTTACTTGATTCAAAATTCGATCAACGCCCATAATCAGTTGCTCAGTTATCTTATAGCCTTTGGGTTAATAGGTTGTACGTTGTTAAGTTTGTTGTTCGTTATACTTGCTAAAGATGCCTATTCAAAACGTTGTTGGCCATATTTTGAGTTTTTAGTGATTTTTGTTATTGTGAGTATGACCGAATCCATATTTAACAGAGGACATGGTATTGCGATTTTCGCATTTTTCAATTCCCTTTTATTCCTCAAATACGTTCATCGTGATGAATAACGTTCTTACCAATAGATTTAGCAAAGGCGGACCTATCTTTTTTAAGAGACTTTTTACACTATCCTGTCAAGCGCGTCTGTTGTGCTAAAAAGCGGCATACGTTGGAATATTTTGCCACCAATATGTCAACTATATGCTGTTTAGTTATCTTGCATGGGTTAATTAAATACCTGATATTCACCCATAAGGATAAGTTGACTACACTTAATCATGTTGCAGAATTCCATTAAGATACCGTTCTCCGTTTTAATTCCCGTATATATCAAAGAAAGTCCGTCGTCTTTAGAATCTGCTTTACAGAGTATTTTAGAAGAGCAAACGGTGGTTCCCGATGAGGTTGTGATTGTAGAAGATGGTCCCATAACTCCCGAGTTGGAACGAGTTCTCGAGGAGTTTCAAGCGCGATTTGGTAGCCGTATCAAACGCTATAAATTAGACCAGAATCAAGGGATGGGAATTGCGATGAATTATGGGTTGATAAATTCTTCGTTTGATTGGATAGCACGGATGGATTCGGATGACATTGCTGTACGCGACCGGTTTGAGAGACAGGTGAAATTTTTGCAAAATAATCCGACAATCGATGTGCTCGGCTCTTCAATTGAAGAATTTAATATTCAACCGGGTGATATGCGCCGATTCAGAACTTTGCCTCAAGAGAATGATCAAATAGTAAGGATGATGAAGTTTAGAAATCCTATAAATCATATGACAGTTTTTTTTCGGAAGGACATGGCCTTGCGGGCGGGTGGATATTGGTCGCATAGATACAATGAGGATTATAATCTTTGGTATGAAATGCAAAAAATCGGTGCTAAATTTCACAACCTGACCGAAAATCTTGTTCACGCGAGAGTGGGAAACAACATGGTGCGAAGGCGATCTGGCTATAGTTATTTCTTGTTTGAAAGAATTCTCTTAAAGAAATTTTTTAGTGACCGTTTTATTACGCCATTTGAATACGCATTTTTGCTTTTAGTTAAGTTCTCCTTGAGAATTCTGCCGACGAGGTTGTTGGAAATGTTTTATAAATCTTTTTTGAGAAAATCGAGTTAGTATGTATTTGATTACCGGTGGATCAGGCTTTATTGGCAGCCATTTTCATAACTATTTACC
>DASUTO010000538.1:0-2610 GCA_036374555.1 Chitinophagaceae bacterium | reverse complement strand
ATGAATCTGCCATACATCATTAATGTCGCCGTGATCCTTCTTGCTTGCCTGGCTTTTTATAAACTATTATTGCACCGCGAAACTTTTTACAAGGTGAACCGCTATATGCTGATCGTCTGCCTTATGATCTCTTTTGCATTGCCCTTGCTGGAGGTGCCGGCAGAATTTTCGTTAAGGAAGTCAGTTGCCATAATTGAAAATGGAAAGTTGAAAGTTGAAAGCGAAAAACAACAAGCGAACGATAATAGCGCAGCTTCAAACATCAATGAGCAAAAAAATAACCCGGCGAACGTAAGCCAACCTTCAACTTCCAACATTCAACCTTCAACAACCGGTAATCAACCTCAAACATCAAACATCAAATCTCAATCTATACTGAGCTGGTTGTTCTGGATCTATTGGTTTGGGGTGATCGTATTTGGTGTGAGTTTTCTTTTCCAGCTTGTATTATTATTGGTCCGTGCTCATCGCAACCCGGTGATCATTGATGGTAAGTATAGAATTGTAGAAGTGAGCGGAGATAAAGCGCCTTGCTCTTTTGGCAATAATATTTTTATCAACCCGGCTAAATATGAGTGGGAAACGTATAACCAGATCATCGAGCATGAGAAGGTTCATATCCGCCAAAACCATACGCTGGATATTATTATCGCCGAATTGCTATTGATCTTTCAATGGTTCAATCCATTTGCATGGATCTATCGCCGGGAAATAGAAAGCAATCTTGAATTTCTTACTGACGACCAGCTTTTACAGCAAAAAATTGATAAGCAGAGTTACCAGCTTAGCTTAATGAAAGTATCGGCGCCACATTTCCCGTTGAGCCTAACTACTAATTATAACCAGTCAATTCTTAAAAAACGTATAGCCATGATGAACAAAAAAAGATCAAACCTGCACACGGCCTGGAAATATTTTTTCCTGTTGCCCGTATTTGCTTTTTTAGCCTGCCTGCTGAATGAGCCAATGGCCTATGGCCAAACCAATGAAAAGAATAAGGAGAATGCAAAAAATGAAAGGGAGAATGAAAAGAATGCGGAAAAAAACAGTGAACGGGGAATGCAAGCCGAAGGCTATTGGTTTGCCGTGATCAAAGATGACAAAGTGAATATCCGCTTCAGTGATGAGAAGATGGAAAGCGAGAATTGGGATTTTAAGAAAGGTCATTCATTTAACGGTACTACATTTAAATTATCTGAACTGGGAACATTGCCAAAAGGTGTATCAGGAACATTCAACATCAACCGTGAAGCAGGTAAGATGGAAATGACCGGAAAATTTGAAGGAAATACCGGCATGGGTACATATAAATTTGTTGCCGACAAAGCTTATGTTGATTTCATGAATAAAGAATTAAAAGAAACATTGGATGAAGATGAACAGATGGCTTTCTTCTTTATCAATATCAGGAAAGAATTTTTAACTATGCTGCGCAGTGAAGGATATAAGGATGTAACCAAAGATGACCTGATCCCTGTTGCAGCATTGGGAATTGATAAAGCATATATTTCCAGTATCCGTAATGCGGGTTTCAAAGAAGTATCACTGGAAAATTTAGTACCGCTGAAGGCATTAGGGATCGATGAAAAATATATTGCCGAGATCCGTAGCGCCGGTTATAAAGACATCAGCCCTGATCAGCTGGTGTCATTTAAAGCCCAGGGAATTGATAAAAAGTATATCGAATCGGTTCGCCAGATGAAGGGTGATAAAGGAGACAAGGGCGACAAAGGTGGTAAAGACGATGACGCAGATGATATTGTAAGCTTCAAAGCAATGAATATAACTCCTGAGTATATAAACTCATTCAAAGCAGTTGGCCTTACCAATATTCCGAATGAGCAGCTGGTAGCTTTTAAAGCGGTAGGTGTTACTCCCGAATATGTAAAAGGTTGGTACGATATGGGATTTAAGAACATTGATGCTGATGAATTTGTTGGAATGAAATCGCAGAATGTAACTCCCGAATACATGAAAAGCTTTACTGCTCTTGGATATAAGGATATAAAACCAGAGGATCTTGTGGCATTCAGGGCATTGGGCATTACTCCTGACTATGTAAAAAGTTTTGAGGCGGCCGGTTACAAGGTTACCGACCTGGATAACTTAACCGGGCTGAAAGCACAGGGCATTACTCCTGAATTCATCAAGAGCTTTGAATCGGTGGGATTTAAAAATATTGATCTTGATGAGATCCTTGCGGTAAAAGCGATGGGTGTTACTCCTGAATATATTAAGGAGATGAGGTCGAAAGGATTTAATTATGATAAGCTGCAGAAATATGTGACGTTGAAGAGCATTGATTAGGCCTCATCCGTCCCGATTTCATCGGGACACCTTCTCCTTAAGGAGAAGGAAAGAGGAATAGAAATTTTGAATCAGTACCATCTATATTTTCTACGTTTCGTGACCAGGAAGGAGAGATTCTTCCTGGTTTTTTATTTTTAAGCATATAATCACCACCTGTCTTCTTAAATCGAACGCTTTGCATTATTCATCAACCTCACCCCATCATGATTCCCTAAATCAAACTCTCCGCCTCCCCTCTCCATATGGAGAGGGGGTGTAGAGTATTCTAATCAAAAGTATGGTTATGGGGTGAAGTTGAAA
>DASUTO010000537.1:0-4297 GCA_036374555.1 Chitinophagaceae bacterium | reverse complement strand
GATAAAATTTTGGAATCAACAATAAGTGTTTCGTAGTTGTATAATTCCTTCCGGAAAAATATCCGGCTTAATTTATTTCCTTTCCAGGTAATCGTAACCGAATAATTTTCATTTGCCGGTATATCAATTTCAACCGCAGGTTTTCCGATAGTATTTTGAACGGCTTTCCATTCTGCCGGTTTACCATTAACAAGCAATTCATCAATATTATCTCTCAATGCGGGAATAATCAATTGCAGACCAAGATGCTTAAAAGTGTTTCGTTTGATCACATACACTTCTTTATCGTCCGTTCTCTTAAAATCAAAACTTATGTCCGGTGTCTCAATTGATGCATTGTTCCATGCAGCCGGAAAGCCTGGCTTAATGACTAATTTTTTATTTAATGCATCCGGTTGTATGCCAAACAAACCTTCCATTAATGATCTTGCCACCATCCCAACGCCATCTGCAAAATCACGATACAGTTCTCCTCTTATGGCATCATAAAAACTAAGTTGGTGAAAATTTCCCGGCCCGGAACCGAGGTACATTGTCTCCAGTAAAACACTGCGCCATAGTTGAAATGCTTCTTCGCGCCTGTTGCCCTGCCAGTAAGCTAATGCTGTATGCAAATTTTCTGCTATAACCACATTATTCAAGCTCCAGGTATAAGGTTGCCAGTTCGTTTCACTAAGCAGGTATAAATTTTTCTCTTCCTCCGAAGGAGTCCCTTTGGACCATCCTTTTGCAATTACTGGTATATGCGGAATGTGTTTATCGATGTATCGCAAAGCCTGGTATGTTTTAAATGCATCGGACACTTTACTATCTATTGCATGATAGATCGTCCATAATCCTGCGGACGGATGCAGCAATCTATTTCCCAGCAGATCTTTGTATTCCGCATACCATCCCTTATCACTCATCCAGAGTTTTTGATTGATGGCATTTAAGATCCTGGCAGCTTCTTTTTCATAAGCGATTCCATTTTCTCCAATGAGTTTTGCCAAACGAGCTGCTTCTTTATTGGCCCTGTAATTATAGGCGCTGGAATGTGTAACGCCTCCGCCACTATATTGTAAAGCATCACTTGCCCAGATAGCTGCATAAGCATCATATAGACCATCATCATCAGCGTCAAAGTTCTTCTTTTCCCATGCAAGATGTCTTTTTAACAATGGCCACATTTTCTTTACATAGCCAGTATCGCCTGTGTAATTATAATGGTTCAGCAACTGGTCAATGAAAACAAGATTCATGTCATAATGATGAGCACCGATATAACCGTTCGGGTTGCGGGTTATATATCCTTCGCTGAATAATTGTGTACCCACTTGCTCAATATGTCTTGCAAGATTTAATGCTGTATCCATTACCACTCCTGTTGTTGCAGGCAATGTAAATTGAGATTTTGCGTAAGCGTCAAAATGCATCCGGGCCCTGTCATGCCAGCCCAATGGATCGGCTACATAGGCTCCCCGCCATCCGGGTAAACGCATACGCCATGCAATAGCCCCATGCATATAAGTAGGCTCTTCCCAAATTGCATCGGCTGCAATAGATAATGCACCACCTAATGTATTCAGGTATGCATCTGGTGTTTTGATCTTAATACGGTCCGCGATCTTCTGTCGTGCAGTTTCTGCATCTTTAAATTCCTGTTCTGCAATTTGTGTAACCGGGGTCGCTGTATTATGTAAAAGAAAATAATCTTCCCTATTCCTCAGCAATAGCCTGCCGGTAACACAAAAATCTTTTTTAGCTGTTATAGAATTATTAAATGCCGCTTCGGGATTTGAAGCATCAAGTAACTGAATAGTTGAAGAAGACGGAAAATAACCAGTGATCATCTTTGCTTCTTTAGGTATTTCACCGGTTAACTGGCTTTCGGGTTTTGTCTGAATTTCATATCGCTCTTCTTCGGTCAGCACTTTACCTGTTCCATAGCCTAAAATGAACTTATCTTTCAATAACTGGTAACGGTTATCCGTACAGTTTTCTGCTTTCAGATAGAAAGAAGATTCGGGATCGGCACCAACATCCCCATCTCTTGAAAATTTTTTTCCGGAAGCTCCGCCAAATACCCATACCAACTGAACACCTTCTTTCATATTTTCAGACCTGATCTTTACAATCAGTCCTTCAGCATTGCTTAATGCTAAAACGGTTACAACTAATTTTCCTTCTCCCAACAGTATATCTTCAATTTCATAGATCATGCTGCCGGCACGGTAAATTGCTTTTATTTTTTTTGAATTGATCAGCCATTTATGTTGCACCCCATTGATCAAACCAAAACTCAGATTGCCACCCATTCCGGGCATATACATAGCAAATTCCGGCAGGTCCCCCGCTTCCACTCTGAATGCCGTATTCGTTCCATATAATGCACGGGTAAACCGACGATCTCCATTTTCAATTACAAAATCATTTCCTTCAGGATGATAGCGAACTGTTCTTTCCCTGCCATGCCAGAGTTGCTGAGAAAAAATATATTTCCCGACAAATAAAAAAAATATGAAAAAGATTTTTTTCATTAAGATGTTGATTCTTCTACCTAAGTTTCTCCGCCGCGGCGGAGACAGGGGGTTAAAACATTTTTTTTAACCCTTCCCATTTTACTTTCCAATCTCCGGGGAAACCGATATTGATCTCCTTATCTGCATCAGCTCCTGTACACATTAGTGCAACTGCATTCAACACACCACCATTACCCGGCAGGTAGATCGTTAAACGCTCATCCTGGTAATTATGCCCATTCACCAGATATGTATTTGTTTTGATCCGCATCAGTAACGCGTCAACTGCTTTGTCAGGAAGATGCAATCTTGCCGCAGTCATTGCTGTCAATGGAAAATCCCAGCCCCATGTATCATTCCATTTCCAAACCTTCCAAACAGTATCCAATGTATTTTTCATTATCTCTGGATTCAGTCCATGCACAGCAGGTAAACTACTGTATGCACCCAATACAGCGGGATGATCCGTAAGATATCTTGAGTTAGGCTCATAACAGTCAGGTGTACTTTCAGTAGCCAGGTATACATTATTAAGTTGTGGCAATGGTGCAAGATTATTGATGATCTCATCCCATTTTTTATCACGAGCCAAACCTAATCGTTGTTTCCATTCCTGTGCCTTTTGCAACCCCCAACTCCAATATGCCAGTTCATAGGTTGGATTGAATGTAGTAACTGCATCAAAACATTCCTGTGCCGGTATCAACCCTTTTCCAAGATTATATTTCTTTGTTTTTGGATCATAACTTGGAAATGATGCCATAAAATCAGCAGTTGCAAACAACAGGTCCTTGTATTTATACAAGACTTCTTTTGTCGGCTTACTCCGATAAAGCATTTCAGCCATGTAAATAAAATGCGGTTGCTGCCATATAAGAAATGCTCCAACAGAAGATGGCGCTTCACCACCTTCATTGTCTGTCATCTTTTGCCATCGCAGTCCATCAAAGCCCTGCCGCTTTGCAATTAGCGTTGCTTTCTCTGCAGCCTTAAAATACCAGTCCAAACTTTTTTCCATTAATTGGGGTCTTCCCCATTGTGCAAAATGAACAGCATGCCACCAATGCATTTCCAAATGTGCTTTACCGTACCAACTGTTATACGTTAATCCTGTTTCCTGCGGAGGATAATTAGATGAACATTGAATCTTTGTAAGATATTGCGACAACACAACTCTTCTTTCTATTTCAAATGCTCTTGGATCTTTTACTCCTGAAAAATCAACAGCGCCTCCGCTAAGCCAGAACTTTTTCCATCCATCAATGCTACTTGTTACTGTTTTTGAAAAGTTGGTTAATATAGTTGTGGGCTTTGTTTCACTGAAGTGACAGGTGAATTCAAAAATATTTCGACCAGGAGCCGGTTGCAACAAAAAATAATGCTCATTCTGTTTTTTGAAAGTGCCGTATGTCCAGTTTAAGGAAGCGTAATAGACAGCAGTATCAAGTTGTCTTTTGATTGTTGCATGGCTGGAATGTTGTGATTCAATAAAAGAACTATGCTTGTCTTGATCTAACCAATTATTGCCTACGTCTTTCCATTGCCCATTAGGATAGGGAAAACAAACTCTTATTCGAATTTTACCCTGGACCACAAGCGGCGACTGGATTTTAATTGAAACAGCATCCCACCGCTGGTGACAGACTGTAAAAACTTTTACAGGCACACCCTCAACCTTGAATGAGCTTATAATTATGCCTGTCCATAAATAGAGTTGCTGATCAATATTTTTTATATCGGCTACTGTTGCAAGCGAACCATCCTTCTTTTTTATTTCAAGTCCAATATTTCCCACT
>DASUTO010000536.1:0-8174 GCA_036374555.1 Chitinophagaceae bacterium | reverse complement strand
TGATGGAACATGTCAAAGCTGGTTTGAATCTTCCTGAAGGTGAAGAGATGCCTGCTAAAACAAAAAAACAAGTAAGTGCTTATTATGGCGATCTTCAGTATTATGTCGTTCGTGATATGATCCTTGATGAGAAAATTCGTTTGGATGGCCGTGGTCTTGAAGATATCCGTGCACTGGATATGGAAGTGGATGTATTGCCTTCACCACATGGCGCGGCGCTATTTACAAGAGGAGAGACACAATCTCTTACTACTGTTACTTTGGGAACACCATTAGATGAGCTGTTGGTTGAAAGCGCCGCCAAATCTTTTGATTCAAAATTTTTCCTTCATTATAATTTCCCACCTTTTTCAACAGGTGAAGTAAAAATGATGAGAGGACCGGGCAGGAGAGAAGTGGGACATGGAAACCTTGCTATGCGTTCACTCAAACAAATGATGCCAACTGAAAATTTTGCATACACTGTTCGTGTGGTGAGTGATATTCTGGAATCAAATGGTTCTTCATCAATGGCCACTGTTTGTGCAGGTTCACTGGCATTAATGGATTCAGGAATTCCTTTTCCAAAACATGTGAGTGGAATTGCAATGGGATTAATTACAAAAGATGATAAGTATGCGATCCTGAGTGATATCCTGGGTGATGAAGATCATTTAGGTGATATGGATTTTAAAGTAACCGGTACCCGTGAAGGGATTTGCGGTGTGCAGATGGATATAAAAGTTGACGGCTTAAGAATGGAAGTGATGTCGCAAGCCCTGGAGCAGGCACGTCGTGGAAGACTGCATATTCTGAATGCGATGTACAATTGTATTGCTGAAGCAAGAAGTGAAGTGAAACCACATTCACCAAGAATGGTGAAGATGTTTATCGACAGAGAATTCATTGGAGCAGTTATCGGGCCTGGCGGTAAAGTGATACAGGAAATGCAACGTGTAACAGGAACCACTATCAATATTGAAGAAGTAAATAATATGGGTGAGGTTAGTGTGTTTGGTGTAAATAAGGAAGGAGTAGAAAAAGCAGAGGCATGGATCAAAGGAATTGTTGCAATACCGGTCGTTGGTGATGTATATGAAGCCACAGTAAAATCAATCATGCCTTTTGGAGCATTTGTTGAATTTTTGCCTGGCAAACAAGGTTTGGTGCATATTAGTGAAGTAAGCTGGAAACGCCTTGAAACGCTTGATGGCGTGCTGAACGAAGGTGATGTAATAAAGGTGAAATTGATAGGCACTGATCCAAAATCCGGCAAATTCAAACTTTCGAGGAAAGTATTGATACCAAAGCCTGAAAGACAGGACAGACCGGCAGAAAATTAATCAGTATTAGGGAAAATAACTTACCCCTGTTTTGCCCAAAGCGAGACAGGGGTTTTTAATTTTGTATTGAAATGGATTATATAAAAATCACTTTCACTGATCTGCAACCAGAACAAAGAGAAATTTTGATTGCACAACTTGCTGATGCAGGTTATGAAGGGTTCGAAGAAAAAGATACGGGTCTTGATGCATTTATAAATAGTAAAAGCTTTGATAAGCTTATATTAAATGAGATCTCTTTTAAATATCAAACTCCTTATACAAAAGAAAAAATTGCTGAAACAAATTGGAACAAAGTATGGGAATCAAATTTTGAACCCGTGATTGTAAATGATTATGTAGCGATCCGTGCGGATTTTCATAAACCAATCTCAAATACGCAATTTGAAATTGTGATCACTCCCAAAATGAGTTTTGGAACCGGGCATCATGCCACCACTCATATGATGATCGAATTAATGAAAGAAATCGATTTCAATGGACGATCGGTGCTGGATTTTGGTACCGGCACCGGTATACTTGCAATCCTTGCAGAAAGATCAGGGGCCAAAAATATAGTTGCCATTGATAATGATGATTGGAGCATTACAAACGCTGAAGAGAATTTTAAAAAGAATAATTGCAATAAAATCATTTTAAAAAAAGCTTCTGATGCAACCTCTGAAATTAAATTCGATATTATTCTTGCCAACATTAATAAGAATATAATTCTTGAAAACCTGGTCTTAATTAAGGAACAACTAAACAAGGGCGGCCAAATTTTACTAAGTGGATTGCTTGAGAGCGATAATGAGGAAATACTAACCGTATCTTCGCAATTACACTTAAAACTCAAAAAAAAATTGATTCGAAACAATTGGATAGCCTTACAATTGCATAATTAAGGGTTCCTGAACTGTGTATTAATTAAATGTTATGTCTCTTTTGTTTGTATTATCTTTGTAATCCAACTTTAACAAAGGCTACATGAACGAATTTTTATTGATCGTTCTCGCATATCTGATTGGCAGTATTCCCTCATCGGTCTGGGTCAGCAAATACTTTTTTGGTATTGACATTCGCGACTACGGCAGTGGTAATGCAGGTGCTACAAACACATTCAGAACACTTGGTCCAAACTGGGGATCTTTAGTAATGGTAGCAGATATGCTCAAGGGCATTATCGCGGTTAAACTTGTTTATCTCATTCCTTATTATTTAGATCATGAATCACAAATGACCAACCTCCAGATAGGGCTTGGATTGGCCGCAGTAGTGGGTCATATATTTCCCATTTGGGCAGAATTCAGGGGTGGGAAGGGAGTGGCAACTGTCTTTGGAATGGTGCTCGGAATTCAACCGATAGTTGCTGTTTGTTGCGTTGGTGTATTCTTATTAGTGCTCTATTTAACAAGATTTGTTTCCCTTAGTTCAATACTTGCCAGTCTTGCTTTCCCCGTTTTTATTCTTGTAATATTTAATGAAAAAGAAGATCTCTACAGGATTTTTGCAATTGCCGTAGCTCTGATGGTCCTTATTACACACCAAAAAAATATAGGGCGGCTTCTCCAGGGAAATGAAAGCAAGGTTCCCATTCTAAAGCATCGTGATCGTCGCAGACAACGCCGGCGTGGTAATTCGGAAAGAAATAAGCTTTAAACATTAATTTTGCTTATGAAATTATGCCAAACTTAGTTTGGTATAATCATTGAATTATTGATAAAAACGAAAAACTATGACCAGGCTTTTAACGACCCTATTTGTTGCGACATCTTTTATAATTGCGTGCAGCACAAACCCCTTAACAAAGAAATCACAACTTACCTTATTGCCTGAATCTGAACTTCAGGCAATGGGAACACAGCAATACCAGCAATTCTTATCTCAAAGCAGAGTTGTCAGTGCATCCAATAACCGTGACGCTGAGATGGTGAGAAGAGTAGGACAACGCATTACCCGGGCGGTAAGCGAGTATTATGCACAAAATGGTATGACGGATAAATTGAACGGATTCAATTGGGAATATAATCTCGTTGATGATAAAGCAGTCAATGCATGGTGTATGCCGGGTGGGAAAATTGTTGTTTATACCGGATTGCTACCCATTTCACAAAATGAGGCGGCCTTAGCAGTGGTAGTTGGTCATGAAGTGTCACATGCTCTGCTTCAACATGGCAACCAGAGAATGAGCCAGGGTTTATTACAGGAATTGGGAGGCGTTGCATTATCCGTTGCAGTTGCCAATAAACCTGCAGAAACTCAAAATTTGTTTTTAGCAGCTTACGGTGCCGGAACTACAGTAGGGATTGCGCTTCCGTTTTCCAGAAAGCAGGAATTAGAAGCGGATCGATTCGGACTGATCTGGACTGCGATGGCTGGTTATAATCCACAGGAAGCCATTGCGCTTTGGGAACGTATGGAAAGAGCATCGCAAGGTGGTCAAAAACCCCCGGAATTTTTGAGTACGCACCCAAGCGAAGGAACCCGAATCGACGAACTTCAAAAATATATGCCTGAGGCCATGAAATATTATAAACCAATGGCTAAATATTGATTATCGCACCTATCTAAATAAATTGATTACAATCCAGATTCCGGCTAATTTGAGTGATTAGCCGGAATTTCTTTTGTAGATCCACCCTCTGAAAGGTAATATGTCGTACATTTGTGGCCCGCTAATTTGTGTCACTGAAGCCGGTCTTCGAACCGGGCGGTTTCGGAAACCCAAAAAACACCAATTTTAGGTATGTCTCAAACGCTTCTCGAAAAGCTTCAGCTTGCAGACGAAAAGAATCTTTTGATTCAAGGTCTACCTTCTTCAATTGAAAAGCAGTTCAGCAAACTTTCTTTTGCAAAGAACGTTACGCCGCTTTTAAAGAGCCGTAAAATTGACTTTGCACTGGTATTTGCCGTGAACGAAAACCAGCTTAACAGCATATTGCAAGAGGTAATGCCTGCATTAAAACAAGATTCTAAGTTCTGGGTTGCTTCTCCCAAAACCAGCTCCAAAATTGTAACCGATCTAAACCGTGAGTGCAGTTGGCAAAAGCTAATTGCCGCCGGTTACGAGTGCCTTGACCAGGTAGCACTAGATCATGTTTGGAGCGCCACCCGCTATTGTAAGGGTGAATTGGTTGAAGGAATAAGGATCAGCCGCAGAGAAATGGCAGCAATGGAGGCTTAAAAAATTTATTGGCTAAGCAAAATAACCATGATATTTTCATGGTTATTTTTTTTATGCCTCATCTGAATATAGAAATAAAAGCAAGATGTGCTGACCCGTCTTTTATTAGAAATTACCTGGTAAATAATGGAGCCGATTTTAGGGGTGTTGATATTCAGCTAGACACTTACTTTAAAGTTCCTACAGGTAGATTGAAGCTAAGGGAAGGGAATATTGAGAATAACCTCATTTATTATGTTCGTAGCAACCAACCTGGTCCCAAAAGCTCCCATTTTCAACTTGTAAAAATCGAAGATGCCCAAGGTTTAAAAGAAGCCTTGACGAGATCTTGTGGCATAAAAATGATCGTCAGTAAAAGCCGGGAAATTTATTATCTGGCTAATGTGAAATTTCATATCGATGAAGTGTATGGGCTAGGATCATTTATAGAAATAGAAGCTGGAAATATTTTGGCTGATAAAACAGAAGCTCAGCTATCAGAACAATGTAATTTTTATCTGAAAGAGTTTGCTATAAAAGAAGAAGAATTGATTGCCGAATCCTATAGCGATATGCTGATGAAATTAAGTGAGGCTATTTGATAATAACTGCTCCCAATTTACCTGATATTTCCCTCTCCATTTGCTTCAGGTGTTCATGAGTTTGAGTAAGTTCCCGATATTCTTCCGGAGTATGTTTCTTTTCCAGGTCAACCTGGTTTTCCAACAACATTCTTTTGATCTTTTTTAGTTTGAGGTAACTCAACGCAGACTCAACTTCGATATGAGTTTTGTCTTCATCCATTTTAAGAAATGTCATTAACTCCGCTTCATTCCCAACAGTTACCGATCTCAAAAAATCTTCATAGCTCTGTTCAAATAATTTTTTTTGATAGCCGGTCGAACTGCTGAATTCTCTTTTCCAATGTTCGCTTGCTTCGTAGGGAAAATTAAGCAATGAGACCGCAAAAGAACTAATGACAGGGTCATTGCTATAAACAAAAAGATTTTTGTCAAGTAATGCTCTTTCCTTTTCTAAAGCCTTTTTATATTCATGGATGAGCTTTACTACATCAGCATTGTCAAATAATCCTTCATCAAGAATCTCATCCAGCATAAATTCGGCAACGACACCATCATTCCATTTTTTATTTCCATGTTCAAGCAGCACTCTTGCAAATTCCTTTTCCTGCAATTCATCTTTAAATAAAAGATTGAATGTTGAATCATCATAATCGGTTGCCGCCGCTTTCTGCGCATTTTCCTCATGCGATCTTGCTTCTTCAAATGGTAAAACTTTCTCCTGTGTACTTATCTTATTACGGATAAACTTATTTACCAACGCATGCAAACCACCTTCATCAATTTTTAAGATCTCAGAACATTGCTTGATATAATCCTGCTGCTTTGTAAAATCTTCAGCCTTATTGATCTTTGAAATAGTTTCGGCGATGCTGTTCACTACCTCCGATTTTTTTGTGGTGTCCGAGCCAGCATCTTTCAACGCCACTTCAAGCTGAAACAGAATAAAATCTCTTTTATTACTTCTTACAAATTCATTAAAAGCCGAGGCCCCAAGTTTATTTACATAGCTATCGGGGTCTTCTTTATCGGGTATTAAAACCAGTTTTACATTCAATCCTTCTTCCAATGCAAGATCAAGTCCACGAAGAGCTGCTTTTATACCCGCCGCATCACCATCATAAATAATGGTAAGGTTATTTGTGTATTTTCTGATCAACCTTAGTTGATCCTGGGTTAATGATGTTCCGCCGGAAGCAACCACGTTTTCAATCCCAGATTGATGCAAGGAAATAACATCCGTATAACCTTCCACCAGCAAACATTCATCGGCTTTATCAATTGCCATACGGGCAAAATAGCTGCCATAAAGGATTTTGCTTTTTACATAGATCTCATTCTCCGGAGTATTAATGTATTTCGGCGCTTTATCATTTGTTTTAAGAATTCTTGCGCCAAACCCTAATACTTTACCGCTATGATTATGCACCGGGAAAATTATCCTGCCGCGATAATTATCCATTAGCTGATCATTACGATTTGCAATAAGGCCAGTTTTTAGAAGTAACTCAGTATTATACTGAGCAGCTATTGCTGCTTTTGTAAAACTATCTCTTGCTTCAGGATTATAACCAAGCTGAAATTTCTTTATAATGTCTTCTCTGAATCCTCTTTCTTTTAAATAGCTCAGACCAATATCACGACCTTCTTCAGTTTCAAATAATATTTTACTAAAAAACTGTTGAGCAAAATTGTTGATGATATAAAGGCTATCTGCTACCTGCATTTGCTGCCGTTGCTCATCACTTGCAAAACTTTCTTCTATTTCAATACCATACCTGTTTGCCAGCCAGCGCAGCGAATCAACATAACTGTATTTCTCATGCTCCATCAAAAAGCTGATAGTATTCCCACTTTTCCCACAACCAAAACATTTATAAATTTCTTTGGAAGGCGAAACTGTAAAAGAGGGAGTCCGTTCATTATGAAAAGGGCAGAGTCCAAGGTAATTTGTGCCTCGTTTTTTTAATTTTACAAAACCGCCAATCACGTCAATAATGTCAATGCGGCTTAAAATCTGTTGTATGGTATTTTGGGAGATCAAGGGCTGCTAATTTCGGTATAAAAGCCAAACGAAAGTAAATAGATGTATTTTTCTCCGATAAATCTTTTTCAATATTAAACCCTAAAATATTTTTTTAGTCATTAGCCAGATAAAACCCTGCTTATGAGAAAGAATCTGACCGTTCTTTTATCAATCCCCATTTTATTTTTGGCCTGCACGCCGCATGAAACCACTCCAAATAACATCGAAGGTTACATACCAGTTTACAGCCAGGATGTTTCGACTCTAAAGACTGTAAAAGCTGAAGCGGCCCGAACTACTGTGAATGGTGGTAAAGTATATACCGTTGGTAACCTGCTTTTCCAGGTTGAGCAGGATTCGGGGATACATGTCATCAATTATGCGAATCCTGCAAGTCCCCAAAAACTTGGATTCATCCGATCTTTTATGTGTAAAGAACTTGCAGTTAAAAATGGATTTATTTATACTAATAATCTCAGCGACCTGGTAGTTATTGACGTCAATAATATTGCGAATGTAAGAGAAGCGGGCCGTACCCCGGATGTGTTCCCTGATCTTGGTATGCAATACCCGCCAAAGACATCGCAATTTGCAAGGATCTATTTTGAATGTCCCGATCCTGATAAAGGCGTTGTTGTTACCTGGAAAAAACAAACCATTAATAAACCTAAATGCTGGAGATAATGAAAACACTTTATCACTTAATAGCAATAGTTGCTTTATCAGTCTTAATAAGCTGTACTAAGGAAATGGCGTCAGTAAACGGAGCTGCATCGGCCGGTGCAGGTGGCTCAACAGCAAGATTTACCATAGCTGGCAATTATTTATATGTCGTAGATAATCTATCGTTAAAAGCATTTGATATTTCAACAAATAATTCGCCGGTATATAAATCTAAAACAGAAATTGGAATAAATATTGAAACGATTTTTCCTTACCAGGATAAGCTTTTTATTGGTTCTTCTTCCACCATGTATATTTATTCATTAACAGATCCAGCATGGCCTTCATTGTTGGGAAAAGCAGAATATACGATCCGTATGTCATGCGACCCGGTAGTAGCAAAAGATAGTGTCGCCTATGCAACTTTACGAGCCAGTGGT
>DASUTO010000535.1:0-3204 GCA_036374555.1 Chitinophagaceae bacterium | reverse complement strand
TAATTCCCCAAATGAAGCTGATACCAGACTTCCATTTAAAATAATTCAGAACAACGAAAATGATGTACCGATCATTGAAACTGATGAAAAAGACAGTATTATCCAGTTTATTAATCTTGATTCTGCAAAGGTTGCAAATGACGGATCCTACTTAACTAATAAACTGAAAAGCTTTAAATCGCAAAATGAACCCATAGTATGGACGAATCCTTCAGATTCTACAAAACAAAACCTTTATTATTATGGTGAATCCCGGTTACTGACGGAAGTCCGTTATTACCCAATCGTGCAATTGATCATCGTCGGCCTTTTTATCATCATAATGTTGCTTGCATTAAGGAGCAGCTACAGATCCGTACAAAACCAGGTATGGGCTGGTATGGCGAAAGAAACTGCCCATCAATTAGGAACGCCGGTTTCATCATTACAGGGCTGGGTGGAAATGCTGAAACAAAACCCCGACAATAGCAAAATTGTTCCCGAGTTAGAAAAAGACGTGAACAGGTTGCAGTTAGTTAGTGACCGTTTTGGAAAGATCGGCAGCTCACCGCAATTAGAAAAACATGATATAATCAGCCAGGTAACAACGATGATGGATTATATGAGGAAAAGAGCGCCGGGAAAAGTCAATTTTTCTATTAATACGAATGACAAAGAGATCCTTGCGAGAATATCGCCGCCTTTATTTGATTGGGTAATTGAGAACCTTTTAAAAAATTCGCTGGATGCCATGGAAGGAACCGGCGAAATAAAGATCACCATAGAAAATTTGCCTGACAAAGTAAACATTGATCTGAAGGATACGGGGAAGGGCATTCCTCTTTCGATGCAGCAGAAAGTTTTTAAGCCCGGCTTTACCACAAAGAAAAGAGGCTGGGGACTTGGGCTTAGTTTATCGAAACGTATCATTCAGCAATACCATAAGGGAGAAATTTTTGTAAAAAGTTCTGAGCCTGGAAAAGGAACTACATTCAGAATTGTATTGAAAAAGTAAACCACTTACATTTGCAGTCCTGATTGTTTGAGGTTCGACGTTTGAAGTTTGAGGTTTTTTTGAAATGAACATCAAACCTCAAACTTCAAACTTCAAACCATCTGCCCGGGTGGCGAAATTGGTAGACGCACTACTTTGAGGTGGTAGCGTCCGAAAGGATGTGCTGGTTCGAATCCAGTCTCGGGCACAGAACAAAAGCTTTATCTCTGATAAAGCTTTCTTATTTATTCTCTTTCTTTTTCCGCAATCGCTTGCATGAACTTTCATTGATTTCATTTTATAATTTCATTCTTCAATAAGCCGGCATTTATAATGTTTGAAACGATCTTTAAAAAATTTGGAATTGATACTAACGCATCCATTAAACCATTCGGGAGTGGTTTAATAAATAATACATGGCTTATCAGCGGGAATGAAAATGATCTTATACTTCAGCGGATCAATCATAATGTATTTAAACAACCTTTTGATATTGCTACTAATATCCGTTTGATCTGTGAGTATCTTAAAACGAATCATCCTGATCATTTATTCATTTGTCCCCGAAAAACTGTTGCCGGTGATGAAATGATCTTTATTAAAAATGAAGGCTACTTCAGGATCTTCCCATTTATAAAAAATTCCCATACGACAGATGTTGTCGTTTCCCCATCGCAGGCTTATGAGGCAGCAAAACAGTTTGGACGTTTCACAAATCTGCTTTCCGGATTCCCGGTTGGTAAATTGAAAATTACATTGCCCGATTTTCATAATTTACCATTGAGATTTGGGCAATTTGAAACAGCTATAAAGGAAGGCAATCAAGAAAGAATTAAACAAGCCACAGCAATTATCAGCTTTTTAAAAGATCACCATGAGATCGTATCAATAAGCGAACAGATCAACTACAACACTGGGTTCAAAAAAAGGGTCACGCATCATGATTCTAAAATAAGCAATGTACTTTTTGACAAGAACGACCGGGGGCTTTGCGTTATTGATCTCGATACGGTAATGCCCGGTTATTTTATCAGCGACTTTGGTGATATGATGCGAACCTACCTTTCACCAGTCAGTGAAGAAGAAAAAGACTTTTCAAAAATTGAAATAAGAGATGAATATTTTAAAGCGATCGCCGATGGCTATCTGAGTGAAATGCGAAATGAATTATCTGCAGTTGAAAAAAAATATTTAGTGTATGCAGGGAAGTTTATGATCTATATGCAGGCCCTTCGTTTTTTAACCGACCATCTGAATAATGATATTTACTATGGCGCAAAATACGAAGACCATAATTTTATAAGGGCCAATAACCAGCTTACCTTACTGAAAAAAATACTTGAAAAAGAAAATTTGCTGCAGGAGTTAGTTCCGTTTAAACGGTAAGTAAACTGCAGCCACGCAGGTCACTTCCATCCATTCTGCCTAATACTTCAAAACTTTTATCAGCATATAATTTACCTACGTCATCAGTCGCTATAAAAGAACAACTATACAGATTGGCAAGATCTATAATGTTAAGTGCGCCGGTTACCGGTGCCACGGTTTGTAACCGCGGTACCGAAACTGTCAACGGATCCGCATCATCCCGGATCAAGACCCGCATCCATGGTGGGCATTGAAATCTTCCCTCCTTCTTTGCATAAGCCTGTGACAGCAATTCAGTCATTCCATATTCTGAATGAATTTCGGTATTGCCAAACGCCTTCCTCAGTAGTTCATGTACTTCCATTCTTGTCAATTCTTCCCTCCGGCCTTTCATTCCACCTGTTTCCATTATGATCGTATTCTTTAATTCCGTTGTAAATTTTTCAGCAAAATCAAGTAATGCATAAGTAACGCCGATCAGCAAAGTTTTTTGATTTGATGTTTCAAGGGAAAGTAAAGTTTCTTTTAACTTATCAAGATCATATAAATAAAAGCCGCTTTGCGCATGCTGGCTTTGTTTAATAAAGCTTTCCACCATATAAACCAACGAGGAGTCGCCCTTTTCCAAATAAGATGGTAATAACCCAAGAATACACCAGTCTTTCAGTTCACCATATATTTTTTCAAATGCTGTGGTGAAACTTTGAACATAGATAGAAACATCTTTTATGTAGTGCTGGCTATTTATTGTTTGCGTGGTTCCGCTGCTTTTAAATATTACTTCGGCATTAAACTTTCCAGTTTTTATTTCGTCTGTCCTAAAAAAACTGATAGGCAGAAAGGGTATTTTTTCAATTTCATCC
>DASUTO010000534.1:0-23581 GCA_036374555.1 Chitinophagaceae bacterium | reverse complement strand
ATTATCACCCCAGTCAGTTCCACCACGGAATGGCAAAATAGCTTCATCAGTTGAGATTTCCTGCAACGCAAAATAAGTGGTATGCAAAAAAATATCTACCAGTTTTGCATATACCGGCGCAATAATCCCTTCGGCCTGTTGCTTATCAGTAAGTCCGACAACTGAAGATTCATCAAGAACATTCTCTTCCAGTTTTGTACAGCTGTTAATTACTGCAATGCCAGTAAAGATCAACAGCAGACTAAATATTTTCTTTATCATATTCAATTATTTTAGAATGAAAAATTTAATGCAAAAATGACAGACCTCGCTTTGGGATAAGTGATATAATCAATGCCATAAGAAGATATCCCGTTAATTGACCTGTCAATATTTACTTCCGGATCATAGCCGTTATAGTTTGTGATCACAAAAAGATTCTGACCTGTTACAGATAAACGTACAGCCGAGACCCAATTGTTTATTCCTAACTTTTTTGTATTGAAATTATAACCAAGTGAAGCATTGTTCAATCTCAGGTAAGCTCCATCTCTCAGATATCTTGAAGTGACAGGAGTTGGATTATTGAGTGACTCTTTTGGATCAGCAACTGCTTCCGGGATGCTGTTCACATTTTTTGCCAGCCTTAATTTGGAGAAGCTGACATTCTCTGTATAATTATATACTTTATTTCCTGACACCCCATTAAAATTCAGGCCCAGGTCAAATCCTTTAAAAGCGATGTTGCCGTAAACGCTGTAAATAATGTTAGGTAAGGCAGTGCCTAATGCAAACCTGTCATTATCATTAATAACCCCATTCTTATCAACATCAGTGTAAGCACTCATGCCGTTATTATCAAAACCAATAAACTCCTTTAAGTAAAAAGTACCGATCGGTTCACCATTTACATATCCATTGATGGTGGATGATGTGATACCTGCGCCAGATACAGAACCAGAAGGTATTAATGTGTATGGAGAATTTTCTACTTTATTTTTTATAAAAGTAATGTTACCACCAATATTATAAGAAATGGGTTTCTCAGACCTATGCCTGTAATCCAATTCAAATTCTGCACCTTCATTTGTTATCGTCATATCCGGAACATTTGACCATACCTCTGTTGCAGGCTGAACAGGATCGGCGGGAATTACCTGTAGAAGAATGTCCCTTGAAACTTTATGGAAAAGATCGATCGTACCTGTCAATGCATTTTTGAATAATCCAAAATCCAATCCCAGGTCTATTTGTTCAGATGATTCCCATTTAATATCAGGATTAGCTAACCTTGTATATGCATAGCCTGCAGGATAGTTTCCTGAAGCAGGATATAATGGATAGCTGGCTGCTCCAAGCGAAGTAAATAATGCCTGTGTGATTTTTGGTGGTATCTCCTGGTTACCGGTCAAACCCCAACCCGCCCTAAGTTTTAAATTGCTGAAGATCGAATTTTCCATAAAACCCTCATCAGAGATCTTCCAGCCAAAAGAGAAAGAAGGGAAATATCCATATTTATTATTAGCACCAAATTTAGAAGAACCATCTGCCCTGAAATTTGCAGTAAACAAATATTTATTGTTGTATTGATACGTTACTCTTCCAAAAAATGATTGCAGTTCATTGATAAACGCAAAACCCCCGGGACGATTATTTGCCAGTGTCAGATCCTGCCCTACTCCCGGGTTATAAATGGGATCTACGCCGCCAACCACAAACCTGTTTATGCTGTTATTTCTTTGCTGAACAAATATTTTTTGATATGAATGCCCGGCAAGCGCAGATACATTATGTTTAGTTTTACTCCATGCATAAGTAAGGTAGTTTTCTACTAATGTATTCCTGTTCCAGTTATAAACGTTTTCTAACCTTCCTTCACGAAACGGTACCGTACTTGGTAAACTTAAAACATCACGTGTCGCCGTAGAATTATCGATTCCAAAGTTCAGTTTATAAACAAGTCCTTTAATTATTCTGAATGATGGAGAGATATTACCTGTCACCCTATTGATGGTTGTAGTTTCTTTGTCAAGGTCAAAATAGAGTAATGGGTTGATATTTTGATAGATCGCAGGGTTCCCATTTGCATCATACGCCGGGTAAGTTGGGTTATAAGTAATAACATCACCTATAACGCTTGTAATAGGAGGACGTGTTTGTTTGGTATTGGCAACACCCAAATTAACCTCCAGTACTAACCGGTCGTCTAAAAACCGCTGAGTAACATTAAATCTTCCTGAATACCTGTTGAGATCATTCTCTTTAATGATACCCTCCTGTTTCTGTATTCCAAACGACGCAAAGTAAGATAGCTTATTAGCACCACCACTCAGGTTAAGATTGTAATTCTGTGTGATGGCAGTTCTTGTTGCTTCTTCCTGCCAATCAGTGTTACCTCCTTTGTTATCTAATACTCCACCTGCTTTTGGAACTTCAATCCGGAATTGATCACCGCTGAAAACCGGTAAAGCATTTGCAATTGTTGAAAAACCAACACTTGAAGCAAATCCAAGTGTAGAAACTCCCGCTTTCCCTCTTTTGGTGGTAATAATGATCACACCATTTGCTCCCCGGGCACCATAAATTGCAGTAGCCGATGCATCTTTCAATACATCGATCGATTCAATATCCTGTGAATTTAAAAAATTCAATGGATCACCGCCACCGGTGCTCGAGTTATCCAACGGCAAACCATCTACGACAAAAAGAGGTGTACTTCCTGTTCTCACTCCTCCCGGTCCTCTAACGGTGATACCAATAGTCGCTCCTGGCTCTCCGCTTGAAGAAGTAACATTTACTCCTGATACTTTACCTTGTAAAAGTTGCTGGGGCGTATTAACAATGCCTTTATTAAATTCGTCACTCTTCAATGATTTTACGGCACCTGTTACATCCTTTTTTCTTTGGGTGCCATATCCCACCACTACTACATCAGTTAGAACAAGGGCGTTGGATGTGAGTACCACCGCATAAGAAGAAGCTGAAGTAACTTTTACTTCCGTGGTTTCAAAAGAAACGGAACTGAAAACGAGTACGTCGCCATCCTTTGCAGCGATTGTGAAAGATCCATCGTCGGCTGTAATTGCCGAGATGGAACCTCCCTTGACAGCCACGGTGACTGAAGCAACAGGGCTTCCCTTTGCATCTTTTACTGTCCCGGTAATTTGTCTTTGTTGCGCCTGCACTATCAACATTGTCTGCAGAAAGAAAAAAGTCAATAAGACAGGCAGCACACGAAAAAAGTGTGATCGTTGGTTGAGTTTTCGCATAGCAGTTAATTTTAATTTGAGATATGAGATTTACAAGCAGTCTGAATACTCTTTAATTTTTCCAATCAAAACTTAAGTGTTGCTGGTAAATATTTTGCTACCAGCTCTTCGTAATAGGGTTTCAATTTTTTCCAATCCGGTGGTTCCGGGTTTTTCGAATAAAGATCATAAGGATTAAAAAGCTTTACCCATTTCAGCATTTCCCGATCATGGTCATCCAGCAAATGACTATAAGCTCCTTCACGATGCCATGAATAAAATGAATGATAGCGGAGCATATACAAACCTGATTCAGGTAAATAATCCTTCATCATCTGGTACACATACTCATCATGCCCCCATGACATATGGACATTTCTTAATCCGCAACCCTCGGTGTACACCCCGTTCTTAGAATTATAATTTTCATTATTATAATCCGGGTTGAGATTAAAAAATTCAGGGTAAACTATTTTATCTGAATAAGCACAGCCAACCGGGAATGTATCACCAACCACCGCCCATTGTGGTTCACCAAACAAACAAAGAACCTTGCCCATATCATGCATTAATCCAACCAGCACCATCCAGTCCGGGTGCCCATCTCTGCGTATAGCTTCCGATGTCTGAAGCAAATGTTGAAACTGATCAAGATCTGTGTCAGGGTCAGAGTCATCCACCAGCTCATTTAAAAAATTAAAAGCATCCCAAACCGGCATTTCTTTTTTTGAAAAAGAAAGAAACTCCTTCCTTTTTTTCATTACAAAATCATAGGTCTGGTACTTATGATTCAACCGGTAGAATTCTTTTACGGTATCCCGTTCAGGATTATCGTAATTCCTGTATTCTTCTGTTGTTTTTCCGGTTGCAATTGAATCGGGATCAGGATAACGACGCAACAGATCCTCTTCCCATTCATCAAGATTTTTAAGCGGCACTGCTTCAAAATTGTTTGTATTCATGTCATTCAATTTTACTAAATTAGGTAAGCGAACCTTGTTACAATTAATAACTGTAATAAGGATATATTACCATTTAATTAAGGAACTGGTTATTTAAAAATGAAATTGTTTTGGGCGCACAACAAATGCTGAAGTCAACCCTGCAGGTCTCTGCATGAGGAAGTTTAAAATTCGTTTCCAAGGTATTTACTTTAACAATCGCTGGCTTAACCCGATACTAAAGTGACAATTTTAAATCGCAAACAGATAATTCAGAACATTTTTATTTACGAAACCGTTTTCGGAAAAATGTCAGTTGACAACATATGAGTGTAAAAATTAAAGATATTGCGAAGCAACTTAACCTGTCTGTTGCAACTATCTCAAAAGCACTTAAGGATAGTCATGAAATAAGCCCGGAAACAAAACAAAGAGTTTTTGAACTCGCCAAGAAATTAAATTATACTCCCAATCCTTATGCAAGCAGTCTCCGCAAAAGAAGCAGTAAAACAATTGCAGTTGTGCTACCTGAAGTAGCCGATAGTTTTTTTTCACTGGCTATAAACGGAATTGAATCTGTAGCACATGACAAAGGATACCACGTACTGATCTACCTGACACATGAAAGTTTTGAAAGAGAAGAAGCTATTCTAAAAGAATTTCAGAGTGGACGGGTTGATGGAATACTGATGTCTGTTTCGGGAGAAACGTGCACCAGCGATCATGTTAAAGAGGTCATCGCTGCCGGACTACCCCTTGTGTTTTTTGACCGGGTATGCGAAGATGTTGAAACAGCCAAGATCATCACAGATGATTTTGAAAGCTGCTATAACGCCACTTTTCACCTACTTAAAGCAGGTTGCAAAAAAATTGTTTACCTGGCAACTTCTTCTTCTCTTTCCATTAATAATAAAAGGATGGCAGGTTTTAAACAAGCTTTATCTGATAAGGGTATCAAAAAAAATACAAATGACATCATTTCCTGCACCAGCAATACTGAAGGGAATTATAAGATCATCCACGAGCTGCTGAAAAAGAAAAACAGGCCGGATGGATTGATCGCTTCTGTTGAAAAACTAACCACCCCAATTTACCTGGCTTGCGCAGATCTTGATCTTTCTATCCCCGAAAAAGTAAAAGTGATCAGTTTTACAAACCTGCAAGCTGCCTTAATACTTACTCCAACACTTACAACTGTTACACAACCTGCATTTGAAATGGGTAAAGCTGCGGCAACTGTTTTATTCAGATCATTGGAAAAAGTCAATTATAATCTGAAAAAAGAAATTACAATAATTCCATCTATTCTTAATGTCCGTAATTCAGCATCATAACATGTTACCCGAATTAATTTCCCAATAACTGCTCAATTAGTATTCCCTATTTTTTCAATACAAATTGCAAGGCTCTTTTTCCAATCTTTCAATTGCACGCCAAATGTTTTCTGGATCTTTGTTTTATCAAGAACGGAATAGGCAGGTCGTTTAGCAGGTGTGGGATATTCAGCGGTTGAGATTGGTTTTATACTACATGGGCTATTTATAATTTCTTTGATCGCTTTTGCAAAATCATACCATGTAATCATTCCTTTATTGCTGAAGTTATAGATGCCGGGCTCCCAAGTGTAGATCTGCGAATGGCAATATCCAATAATATTAAAAATTGTTTCTGCCAGGTCTTCAGCATTTGTTGGTGAACCCAACTGGTCATTGATCACTCTTATTTCATCTTTTTCATTCATCAACTTCATCATTGTCTTTACAAAGTTTTTTCCGAAGGATGAATAAAGCCATGATGTACGAATGATTATGCCGGAAGGATTTAATTCCATGGCCCGCTTCTCCCCTTCCAGCTTAGAAGCGCCATAAACATTTATTGGATCAGTGGGAAAATTTTCTGTGTAAGGATAAGTAGCCTCTCCATTAAAAACATAATCTGTGGAAACATGAATGAACTTAGTGTTATGCTCTTTGCAAACGGCAGCAAGCACTCCCACTGCCTCCCCATTAATTAGAAAAGCCAGGTCCTTTTCCGATTCGGCCTTATCAACAGCAGTGTAGGCAGCGCAATTAATGCAATAGGCAGGTTTTAGTGTATTGAAATAATTTCTTACCAATTCAAACTGTTCAATGGGAAGATCTTCTCTTGAAAGAAAAACAAAATCTAATCCGGTATGCAAAGAAGAAAATTCCCGGAGCTCTTTACCTAATTGCCCATTAGCGCCTGTTACCAGTATTTTGGACTTTAATTTCATTCATTATAAATAAAATTGTTCCTGCACTCAGCAAATAAAGGTAATCCTTTATCTTTTTCAGATATGATTTCTTTACCCGCAGGAGTTCTCCAATCAATATTTAAAGAAGGATCATTGTATAAAATACCTGCTTCACTCTCTTTATTGTAAAATGAGTCGCATTTATAAAGTACTTCTGCCTGTTCACTCAAAACGGAAAACCCATGAGCTAATCCAGCCGGGATAAATAATTGTTTTTTATTCTCAGCCGAAAGCTCAATAGAAAAACTTTTTCCGAAGGTTGGCGAACCTTTGCGGATATCGACGGCGACATCCAATATCCTTCCTGCTAAAACTCTTATGAGTTTTACCTGTGCATGGGGATTAAGCTGGTAATGCAATCCCCTGATCACCCCATATTGTGAGGACGATTGATTATCCTGAACAAAATTGATCTCGATCCCTTCAGCCCGAAAAGTTTGAAGATTAAAAGACTCAAAAAAATATCCGCGGCTATCCTCGAAAATTTTTGGTTCAAATACCAGCAGGTTGGGTATGTGGGTTTGGATAAATGGCATATTATAAACTCCAGTAAACTCTCTTTTTAATTTTATCCCGATATATTCCTTTCAGATCATAAATCACTGCATGTGGTTTTGTGATCGACAAAAGATACTCTTCGTCCATTTTTTTAAACTGCTCATGCGACACAGCAAGGATTACAGCATCATAATCCGTTCCATTTATCTCTGTTAAACCAAAGCCATACTCATGCATCACTTCATCAGAAGATGCACAAGGATCATGGACGTCGACATTTACAGAAAAAGATTGCAATTCTTTTACAACGTCCGCTACTTTTGAATTCCTGATATCACTTACATTCTCTTTGAATGTTGCTCCAAGCACTAATACTCTTGCCGACTGTACATTGCTTACATTTTTTGTGATATACCTTACCACTTTTCTTGCAACATATAAAGACATGCCATCATTAATATAACGGCCGGCTAAAATAACTTTTGAATCAAAGCCAAGCTCACTTGCTTTATAAGTAAGGTAATAAGGGTCCACTCCAATACAATGTCCACCGACAAGCCCCGGGTAAAATTTCAAAAAGTTCCATTTGGTACCTGCTGCTTCCAGCACTTCGTAAGTGTTAATATTCATCTTATCAAAAATGATCGAGAGCTCATTCATCAAGGCAATGTTCAGGTCACGTTGTGTATTTTCAATGATCTTTGCTGCTTCAGCCACTTTTATACAGGATGCACGATGTACCCCCGCTGCAACCACTAACTCATAGGTTTTTGCAATTTCTTCTAATGATCCTGCATCACATCCAGAAACAACTTTTATTACTTTAGAAAGTGTATGTGTTTTATCACCCGGGTTTATTCTTTCGGGAGAATACCCGAGTTTAAAGTCCTTCAAATTTTTTAATCCCGATAACTTTTCAATGATCGGCAAACAATCTTCCTCCGTACACCCGGGGTACACGGTTGATTCAAACACCACGTAATCTCCTTTCTTTAAAACTTTACCGATCGTTTCCGATGCTTTCTTCACAGGTGTCAGATCAGGCACATTATGCTGATCAACCGGCGTAGGTACGGCAACAATAAAAAAATTTGCTTTTTTTAATTCATCAAGCTTCGAAGTGAAATGAATATCACAATTATGAAAATCTTCTTTTACCAGCTCATTGCTTGGATCGATACACTTTTTCATCATCTCAACTCTTCCTTCATTAATATCAAACCCGATCACAGATATCTTTTTAGCAAATTCCAAAGCAATGGGAAGTCCAACGTATCCTAAACCGATCACTGCCAGTTTTGCTTTCTTTTCAATTAAATCCTGGTACATTTTGTATTTAAAGTTTATTAGTACGAATATCTTTATAGAAAAATTCCAAATAACAAATCACAATACGATCCTAAATCCCGACACTCAATTCCTAATGCCTGTACACTATCGTTTACTTACAAATTCTTTAGGTTGCTTCTTTAATTCTTCAGGGGCTAGCGATTTGAAATATTCATAGGTAATTTTTAACCCATCTTTTCTTGAAACCTGAGGCGCCCATCCCAATAATTTCCTTGCTCTTGTAATATCAGGCTGTCGTTGCTTGGGGTCATCAACAGGCAATGGCTTATGAATAATCTTTACCTTATTACCTGTGAGTGCAAGTATCTCCTCTGCAAAATCTTTCAATGAGATCTCATCAGGGTTTCCAATATTTACCGGCATGTGGTAATCACTCATCAACAAACGATAAATTCCTTCAACAAGATCATTCACAAAACAAAAGCTTCTTGTTTGTGATCCATCACCAAACACAGTAAGATTTTCTCCCCGCAAAGCTTGTCCGATAAAAGCAGGCAATGCTCTTCCATCATTCAATCTCATTCTTGGACCATAGGTATTAAAGATGCGAACGATCCTCGTATCCACCCCATGAAAACTATGATACGCCATCGTAATTGCTTCCATATAACGTTTTGCTTCATCATACACACCTCTTGGGCCAACCGGGTTTACATTTCCCCAATAGTCTTCATTTTGCGGATGCACCAAAGGATCACCATACACTTCACTTGTTGAAGCAACTAACATCCTTGCCTTTTTTGCTTTTGCAAGACCAAGACAATTATGTGTACCTAATGCCCCAACTTTTAATGTCTGTATGGGAATTTTCAGATAATCGATCGGGCTTGCCGGCGATGCAAAATGAAGTATATAGTCAAGGTTTACAGGTATTTCAATATGTTTCGTGACATCATGCTCTATGAACTCAAAATTTTTATCTGAAAAATGATGTTCGATATTTTTTATATCCCCCGTGATCAAATTATCCATTGCGATCACATGGTGACCTTCATTGATAAACCGATCGCAAAGATGTGAACCTAAAAATCCCGCCGCACCAGTGATTAATGTCGTTCTTTTCTCCATACACATTGGTTAAGGAACAATTGTTTTTCTCCCGATACTTTCATAATAAAAACCTAATTCTTTCATTTGCGAAAGATCAAAAACATTTCTGCCGTCGAAGATCACTTTGCTCTTCATCCTCTCAGTCATTTTGTCAAAATCAGGCGTCCTGAATTCACTCCACTCTGTTGCGATGATCAAAGCATCACAATTGATCAAAGCATCATATTGATTCTCGGTAAAAGTAATCTTGTCCCCAACTACTTCTCTGACGTTTTTCATTGCTTCCGGATCAAATGCAGCAACCGATGCACCGGCTTTTAATAATTCTTCGATAAGATAAAGAGCGGGTGCTTCCCGGATATCGTCTGTATTTGGTTTAAAAGCCAGTCCCCAAAGAGCAATTTTCTTACCAGTCACATTGTTATTAAAATATTTTTTTATACGGGGAATTAAATACACTTTCTGTTTTTCATTCACATCCATCACAGCATCCAATATCCTGAAATCGTATTTAACCTCCGATGCTGATCTTACCAATGCCTGTACATCTTTGGGGAAACAGGAACCGCCGTAACCAATACCAGGAAATAAAAATCTTTTACCAATTCTATCATCACTTCCAATTCCCCGACGAACCATATCCACATCTGCTCCCAGCAATTCACATAATCTGGCAACCTCATTCATGAATGAGATCTTGGTTGCAAGAAATGAGTTAGCGGCATACTTGGTAAGTTCTGCAGATTTTTCATCCATATAAATAACGGGATTTCCCTGGCGGACAAAAGGCGCATAAAGATCGCCCATTATTTTTCTTGCTCTTTCTGATTCGGTACCGATCACTACCCTGTCAGGTTTCATAAAATCTTCTACCGCTACTCCTTCCCGCAAAAATTCAGGATTACTCACAACATCAAACTCGCATTTACAATTTTTGGCGATCACCTCGTGAACCTTTTCCGCTGTACCAACCGGCACAGTACTTTTATCAACGATCACTTTATAATCTTTCAAAATTTTTCCAAGGTCTTCGGCAACTCCCAAAATATATTTCAGGTCGGCCGAACCATTTTCTCCGGGCGGTGTTGGCAACGCAAGAAAAATAACTTTTGCATCTGCAATTCCCTCTTCAAGATTCGTTGTAAACTTTAATCTTTCTTCCCGCTGATTTCTTAAAAATAATTTTTCGAGACCTGGTTCATAAATAGTTATTTGCCCATTAGATAATTTTTCAACTTTATTTTTATCAATGTCAACGCAGGTCACCGTATTACCTGTTTCTGCAAAACAAGTACCTGTCACCAATCCAACATATCCTGTTCCAACGACTGCAATTTTCATAAGAGCTTTTTATCGGTTTATGTATTCTAAAACTTTTGTTGTAATGAAATTCAATTGTTCATTATCCATTTCTGTATGAATAGGTAATGAGATCACTCTTTCTGTAAGCCAATCAGTGACTGGCAGGGAAACTTTTGCAGTTTCATAATGCGCAAACATTTGTTGCTGATGGCCTGGCACCGGGTAATAGATCATCGATGGAATGTTATGTTCGGCCAGAAAGGCATTTAACCCATCACGATCAACATCATTCAGCACCAGAGTATATTGATGAAAAACATGACTACAATATGGTGCCCGGTAAGGTGTCGTAATCTTTGAATTATTTGCAAATGCCTTATCATAAAAATCAGCCACCGCCTGCCTGGCTCTTATATATTCATCAAGGTGTTTTAGTTTGATATTTAGCACAGCTGCCTGGATCGTATCAAGCCGGCTATTACAACCAACTATTTCATAATAATATCTTTTCCGCTGACCATGATTGGCCACCATTTTCATTTTATCGGCTAATGCATCATCATTGGTGAAAATAGCACCTGCATCACCATATGCACCAAGATTTTTTGAAGGGAAAAAAGAAGTGGTTCCAATATGACCGATCGTTCCTGTTTTCTTGCGATGAGCCGAAGGCGAAGAAGCAATCACATTTTTAGAAATATAATCACCCCCAATAGCCTGGGCATTATCTTCAATAACAATCAGGTTATGTTTTTTTGCAATTGCCATTATTTCATCCAGCGGTGCTGAATGTCCATAAAGATGAACCGGAACGATCGCCTTGGTTTTAGGGGTAATCGCTTTTTCCAGTGCCGCCGGATCCATACAAAATGTTTTTGGATCCACTTCAACAAAAACCGGTGTGAGCCTTAATAACGCAATAACTTCCGTAGTTGCAATAAAAGTAAATGATGGTGTGATCACTTCATCTCCCGGTTGCAGATCAAGGGCCATCATGGCAATCTGAAGTGCATCCGTTCCGTTGGCGCAGGGAATAACATGTTTAACCCCGAGATAAGCAGAAAGATTAGTTGCAAATTCCTGGACTGGTTTTCCATTAATAAAAGCAGTGCTTTCAATTACATTCAGCACAGCTTCGTCTACTTCAGCCTTTATTTTATGATACTGCCTTTTCAGGTCGACCATCTGGATAGGATGCATGGCGGTTTAAGTTTTCTGTCCCGATATTATCGGGATCGGATTTTTTGATTTTTCATAAGAAGCTTAGTATTAATTCTTATGTGGCGCAAAAATAGTGAATTAAGGAGAGTTTATTCATTTGCCTTTACATTTGTTATCCCGGCTCGGTCGGGATAAATTCTACCTGATTGGCACAATTCATTTACAACATCTTTTTGTTTTTATACCGGGCTGGTATAAGGATGGCGTCACTATGGAATGATAAAGCCAAACTCTGGGTCAAAGGAAGAAAAGAAATTTTCGAAAAGCTACAATCAAACCTTAATCCCGATAGCAATCGGGATCTAAACTCAAAGATTACCTGGTTTCATTGTTCTTCTCTTGGTGAATTCGAACAAGGCAGGCCTGTAATCGAGAAACTCAGGTCTCAATATCCCCATTCAAAGATCCTTCTTACCTTCTTCTCTCCTTCGGGTTTTGAAATAAGAAAAGATTATAAAGGCGCAGATTGGGTTTTTTATCTTCCATTGGATTCAAGAGGAAATGCAAAACAATTTTTTGATATCGTTAATCCTTCGCTTGTCGTTTTTGTTAAGTATGATTACTGGTATTACTATCTTACTGAATCCAAAAAAAGGAATATCCCTTTGTTGCTGGTCTCAGGGATCTTTAGACAAGAGCAACCTTTTTTTAAATGGTATGGCGATCTTCATCGTAAAATGCTGAATTGTTTCACCCATTTTTTTGTACAGGATAAAGAGTCGCTTCAATTATTGCAATCCATTAATTTAAATAACGCGGTTGTTGCAGGTGATACGAGATTTGATCGGGTATCAGAGATCGCTGAAAATTTTAAACCAATCGAAGAAGTAGAAAAATTTTGTGGCGGCTCACAAGTACTTGTTGCAGGTAGTACATGGCCTGAAGATGAAAAGCTGATCAAAGATGCTCTAATTGACTTTCCAGATTTGAAACTGATCATCGTTCCGCATGAAATTCATAAAGAACATATTGACCAATTGAGATCAATTTTCCCCAATGCAGTGCTCCACTCGCAACTCGAAGCCCATGGCCCGCAGCTAATAACTTCAGGCATCCTCATCATTGATAATATCGGGATGCTCTCAGGGCTTTATCATTATGCAACTATCAGTTATATCGGGGGCGGGTTTAATAAAGGCATTCATAATACACTTGAAGCTGCAGTTTATGGCAATCCGGTTTTATTTGGTCCCAATTATAAAAAATTTAAAGAGGCAATTGGATTGATTGAAACCGGTGGAGGAATTTGTATTAACTCAAGTACCGAACTTTCGGCTATCCTGCAAAAGTTTATCAATAATAAAAATGAACTGGAGTTGAGCAGTAAAAATTCAATTGACTTTGTAAAACAAAATAAAGGAGCAACTGGAAAGATCCTTGACTACATAGAAGCGAACCGCCTTTTGACGAGGTGATAAAAATGTTTTACTATTTCTTTTGTGTCGTCCCAGCCAAGTTTGATCTTTAATTCACGGTTCATCCAGTATTCTGCTTCAGGGTAAATATTGAAACTGTTAATTGTTTTTATGCTGCGCTCATACATCGGTTCATCTCCGCGAAACAACTCGCTTATAAAAACAAAGCGATCATTGATTCCGATTCCCTTGCGCAGGTCACGAATTGGTGAATCTTTCAATGAGTGCATTAATTCAGTCTTGTTTTGTTTCAGCCGATCGTTAAGTGATTCCTGGTGTTCTACTGTTTCATTAACTTCTTTTCCAATTTTATGTTGTGAAAATGTAGGGATCTCATTCATTGGGTCGAAATGAATATCGAGTTGGTTATTACTTTTTGGTTTTGGTTTGGGTGCTGAAATAACTTCCTGCCACTCCTCTGGTTCACTTTTTTTGATCGAAACCGGTGCAACCGCAACCGGGGTCGGTAACACAACCGATACTTTTGAGGTTCCCAATGTTCTTACTGATGTTTTTTGCAGTTGGTTCAATTCCGACTGTAATAATTGAAGTGTGAGTTGCATCTGCGTTACATCTGCATTTTGCTTTACCTGTTCCTGCAGGCGGTTAATCAGAGTCTGAATTCTTTCCATTGTTTATGCTACTTTTGACCGCGGATAAAGGGATTTTAAAGTTTTACGGATACTCACAAATATTGTTCCGTCTTTAAATTTACAAACAGTTTACCAAGAATTATAATATTAGCAGATTTTAACGATGTTTATTGAACCCAACATAAGAGGAGACCGCCGCGGATGGATCGAAGTGATCTGCGGCTCGATGTTTAGCGGCAAAACCGAAGAGCTGATCCGCCGGTTGAAAAGAGCAAAGATCGCCAACCTTAAAACGGAAATATTCAAGCCTGCAATTGATGTTCGCTATGATGAAATAAAGATAGTTTCGCATGATGAAAATGCGATACAATCCACTCCTGTAGACAATTCCCAACAGATCTTGCTGCTCGCAGGAGATGTTGATGTAGTTGGTGTTGATGAAGCCCAATTCTTTGATCCGCAGATCGCGAATGTCTGCGATGAACTTGCTTTTCGTGGCGTTAGGGTGATCGTTGCAGGTCTCGACATGGACTATCTTGGAAATCCATTTGGCCAAATTCCTAATCTTTTGTCAAAAGCTGATTATATCACCAAGCTTCATGCAATTTGTGTTCGATGCGGCAATATTGCAAACTACAGTTACCGCAAAGTTCCAAATGATGACCAGGTAATGCTCGGGGCAAAAGATGTTTACGAACCAAGGTGCAGGACTTGTTATAAGCTTTAATGAATTCTACACGCCATATATATACACTTATAAAAAAAGACCTGCTGCTTGAGGTAAGACAGCAATATAGTTTTTACGGAATACTTCTTTATATAATTGCCACAATTTTTGTTTTATACATGACAATACGTGAACCTGAAGCAAAAGTTTGGAATGGATTGTTTTGGGTCATTCAACTCTTTATTTGCATTAATGCAGTTGCAAAAAGTTTTTTACAGGAAACCCGTGGTCGAATGCTTTATTTTTATTCCATCGTAAATCCACGGGATTTTATTCTGGCAAAACTTGTTTTCAATTCGGCGCTGATGTTATTGATGAGCTTTCTAAGCATTCTTCTTTTTACTCTTTTTTTAGGTAACCCGGTACAAAAAGCGCTTCCATTTATCGGGTTGGTGTTACTGGGCGGATGGAGTCTAAGTCTTGTGTTTACATTCCTTTCAGCGATTGCCGCAAAAGCGCAACAGAACGCAGCTATAATGGCAATCTTAGGTTTTCCTATTATTATCCCTCAACTAATGCTTTTAATGCAACTTGCAAATACGGTTTTTAGCGATAAAACGGGAATTGCATTTTCTACTTTGCTTCTGATCATAATGCTTGATATACTTGTCGTAATGCTGGCCGTTATCCTTTTTCCGTTTTTATGGAAAGATTGATGACCTTTTATTCAAAATTCCCTGATTATTGTTCCCTGTTCATTATTGCTTTCCCCTTATTTTTGCAATCACTTTTAATAGAAAGCTGCGCCTATCGCAGCCCGCCTATGACGAACCACAAACTTTTATATGCGTAAATCCTGGTGGAAAATTCTGGGTGTTCTTCTTCTCGTTTACACATTTATTGCGGGATTACTTATTGAGGTACCCCGAAACCCCCAGTTGCAGGAAACCATCCGTAATCTTTTCTTTCATGTATGTATGTGGTTCGGTATGATGATCCTGTTCATTGTTTCATTTGTTCGGGCCATCATGTATTTAAGAACAAGCAAACATATTCATGATATAGCGTCCCGTCAGTATGCCGGCGTAGGTATTTTGTTTGGCGTACTCGGTTATTTAACGGGCGCCATTTGGATGAGCTATACATGGATCGATTCAAATAAATCTATTTTCAATTCTTTTGACACCATTGCCCGTGAGCCAAAATTGATCGGTGCTGCCATTGCATTGCTTGTGTATGCAGCTTATCTCGTTTTAAGGGATTCGATCCAGGATATAGATAAAAGAGCAAGGATCAGTGCAGTTTACAACATCTTTGCGTTTGCAATGCTTTTTCCTTCCATCTGGATCATTCCACGATTATTAGATAGCTTGCATCCCGGCGGAAGCGAGGGAAACCCAGCACTTGATCCCGGCAGTGCTTCTGCAAATATGCGACTGGTTTTTTACCCGGCCATTGCAGGATGGACGCTGATAGGTGTATGGATCGCTACATTGAAGGTCAGGATGAAAATTTTATACGAACAAAAATTGTCACAATGAAAAAAATGATCCCCATTTTCATGTTACTATTTCTTTCATTCTTTGCTAATGCGCAAGGTGTAGAAATGGCTGATCTAATGAAAGAGAATGGAAAAATATATGTAGTAATTGCTGTAATGCTGACCATACTTGCAGGACTTGTATTATATCTTGTTCGTCTTGACCGAAAAATTTCTAAACTGGAAAAAAATAAATAACCTCATTTTTTTAAATTAAATGCTTGCCATATGTCTGACTATAGTTTTTTTGGGGCGGTTTCCAAAAGTTTTGATAAAGCCGCTAAGTTTACCAATTGCGATGAAGGTGTTCTTGAACAAATAAAACAATGCAATGCCGTTTACCGGATGAATTTCCCGGTAAAGATCAACGATAAGGTTGAAGTGATTAAAGCTTATCGTGTTCAACACAGTCATCACAAAACTCCTTGTAAGGGCGGTATTCGTTTTTCTACTTCTGTAAATCTTGACGAAGTGATGGCACTTGCGGCATTGATGACTTTCAAATGTGCCATTGTAAATGTTCCCTTTGGTGGTGCTAAAGGCGGTATAAGCATAGATCCCAAAAAATACACGGCTTATCAATTAGAAAATATCACAAGACGTTACACGGCTGAGTTGATCAAGAAAAACTTTATTGGTCCCGGCACTGATGTGCCTGCTCCTGATTATGGTACTGGTGAAAGAGAAATGGCGTGGATACTCGATACATATACTTCAATGCGTCCGGGTGAAATTGATGCTGCAGGTTGTGTTACAGGAAAACCTGTTACACAAGGTGGCGTTCGCGGCAGAAGAGAAGCAACCGGTCTTGGTGTTTTTTATGGCATACGTGAAGTATGTAAAATGCCGGAAGTGATGGGAAAACTTGGTTTGTCAACAGGTGTGGAAGGTAAGAGAGTTATTGTACAAGGGTTAGGTAATGTTGGGTATCACGCTGCTAAATTTTTCCGCGAAGGTGGCGCCAAATTGATTTGTCTTGCTGAACATGATGGCGCTGTTTACAATGAAGACGGTTTAAATGAAGAAGATGTCTTTCAATACAAAAAGAAGAACGGATCAATAAAAAATTACCAGGGAGGTAAGCATATCAATACAAGTGAAGAGGCACTGGAGCTGGACTGTGATATTTTAATTCCTGCGGCATTGGAAAATGTGATCAATGGAGAAAATGCACCAAGAGTAAAAGCAAAAATTATCGGTGAAGGCGCCAATGGACCACTTACTCCGGAAGCTGATGAAGTGTTTATACAAAAAGGAACGTTAGTGGTCCCTGATATGTATTTGAATGCTGGCGGCGTAACTGTAAGTTATTTTGAATGGTTAAAAAATCTTAGCCACGTACGTTACGGACGAATGGAAAAACGATTTACTGAAAATTTAAATGCTCATATACTTGGCACCATTGAAGAGTTGACAACAAAAAAAGTCAGCCAACGTCAAAGAGAGTTTATCATGCATGGCCCCGAAGAAGCCGATCTTGTTTACAGTGGCTTGGAAGAAACAATGATCACTGCCACACATGAGATAATGAATACATGGAAAAGCAATCCCAAAATACCTGATATGCGTACCGCAGCATATGTTGTTGCAATAAACAAAGTAGCTACCAGCTATGCTGAACTCGGTATTTTCCCATAAAATAAACCAATACTAACTGTAGCAACCCTTTCATTTTTATGAAAGGGTTTTTTTTAATTACTATATCCAAACAGGCATCTGCAGGATTTCTTTTAACTCACCGCCCCTTTTTTCCCATGCATAAGTCAACTTTCCATTTGTAATTACGAGGAAACTTGCCGGCATTGAGATATTATATCGCAATACCTGGTACAAAACCTTTTCATTAAGATTAACTTCGCCTGCTTTACATTCTATCAGCATCCATGGTTTGTGATCACGGTCATAAACAAGTATATCAAATCTTTTTTTCAGCTCGCCTAATTGAATTTCCTTTTCCACTGCAATCAATTCCAATGGATATTTTAATTCCTGTACAAGAAATTGAATAAAATTTTGCCGTACCCACTCCTCTTCGTTTAGCAATAACCATTGCTTCCGTATAAAATCAAAGATCATCTCTTTACCATGCTCTTCTTTGAATCTAAATACAGGCTCGGGATAATTCACTTTTATCATCGGTCAAAAGTATTGATTAAATTAGCAGGATGAAGACCAGAGAAGAGATAATACAGAATTGGTTACCGAGATATACCGGCCAAAAACTTGAGAAATTTGGAAGTTATATTCTGCTTACAAATTTCAGCAACTATGTTGAAAAGTTTGCAAGATGGAACAAAGTAAGAATTGTGGGTAAGGGTAAACCGATGCAATGCGCCACCAAAGATGATATCACGATAATTAATTTCGGAATGGGAAGTCCCACTGCGGCGACCGTTATGGACCTGTTGGCAGCCATTCATCCCAAGGCAGTTTTATTTCTTGGTAAATGCGGAGGATTAAAAAAAAGAAATAAGCTTGGCGATCTTATATTACCGATCGCTGCTATCCGCGGGGAAGGAACAAGTAATGATTATTTCCCTGCAGAAGTACCTGCATTGCCAGCGTTCGCATTGCAAAAGGCGGTTTCCACAACTATTAACGAGTACGAAATAGATTATTGGACAGGCACGGTATATACAACCAACCGAAGAGTCTGGGAACATGATGAAAAGTTCAAGAAATACTTGTTAGATGTCAGGGCCTATGCGATCGACATGGAAACGGCCACGATCTTCACTGTTGGATTTTATAATCACATACCAACAGGGGCTCTATTACTGGTGAGTGACCAGCCAATGGTTCCCGAAGGAGTGAAAACAGAGGCAAGCGATAAAAAGATAACCTCAAAATTTGTGGACACCCATTTAAAGATCGGCATTGATTCATTAAAACAATTGATCAACAAAGGTCATACGGTCCGTCATCTTCGCTTTTAAAAACCTTATTTATGAAATTATACATAGTAGCTCCGCTTGTTTTTATTTTAGCTACCACCTCAAATAAATGCAAAAACAAAAATGAAGGTTCTGCTTATAAAGGAAAATTAGAAGTAAAGGGCATGTGCATGAATTATACGATCAAACTTTTAGAAGGAAAAATAGACACTTCAAAGCTTGTGGCAGAATGGAAAAACGAAATAACCGGTAAGACGCATAACAATGTTTTTGCATTAGGAAGTGTTTGCAATTTTCCTACTACTATCAATGAAGGTGATGAATTTTATTTTACGATCGATACAACCTATGTTAGCAACTGTGCAGTATGTCTTGCCTATTATCCAAAGCCGGCAAAAAGTATTGCCATTAAAGTGGTGAATAAATAATGTTGCCTTTACTCCGGATAAATGATCTTTCCATCGATTTTGTTTCAGAATCAGGAACAACTTCTGCCTTAAAAAATATTTCGCTTTCTGTTGATCGCAGCGAAATATTTGCGATTGTTGGGGAATCAGGATCTGGCAAATCTGTAACAGCGCTTTCAATTCTGCAATTATTGGCTAAAACAGCAAAATTTAAAAGTGGAACGATCATTTTCTCTGAAGATGGAAAAAATGAAATTGATCTGATCCGTTTATCGGGCAAAGAACTGCCAAAAATTCGGGGCAATAAGATCGCCATGATCTTCCAGGAACCAATGACATCGCTAAACCCTGTATTCACTTGTGGTGACCAGGTTGCAGAATCATTGCAACTTCATAAAAAAATTTCTTTCGGGGAAGCAAAACTACAAGCAATAGAATGGTTCAGAAAGGTAAAATTGCCGGAACCAGGAAAAGTTTTTTCAAAATATCCTCACCAATTAAGCGGGGGTCAAAAGCAACGGGTAATGATCGCCATGGCAATGTGCTGCAGGCCTTCTTTACTTATCTGTGATGAACCCACAACAGCATTGGATGTAACTGTTCAAAAAAACATTTTACAGCTCATCAAGGAACTACAGGAAGAACAAAAAATGGGGGTGATTTTTATTACGCATGATCTTGGTGTAGTTAGTGAAATAGCGGATAAGATAGCCGTTATGTATAAAGGCCAGATCGTTGAAACCAATTCTATAAAAGAAATTTTTACAAACCCGCAACATCCTTATACAAAAGGATTGCTTGCCTGCAGGCCTGTGTTTCATAAAAAAGGGGAAAGATTACCCGTTGTAAGTGATTTCTTAGAAAAGAATAGATCCGAAACGGCATCTTCAAATCAGAAACAAGAAATCAGAAATATCGAGAAAGAAAAAACCGGGATTCTTCTGCATGTCAATAATCTTTCGGTTTGGTTTCCTGTTAAAAAAAATTTACTTGGCAAGGCACTTTCTTTCACCAAAGCTGTAGATGATGTAAGCTTCGATGTAATAAAAGGAGAAACGCTTGGCCTTGTTGGTGAAAGTGGTTGTGGAAAGACAACCTTGGGAAGAACATTGCTTCGGCTGATAGAACCAAATGCAGGATCAATAATTTATAATGGTGATGACCTCGCAAAAAAAGCCCCTGACGAAATAAAACCACTTCGAAAAGACATACAACTTATTTTCCAGGACCCCTATTCATCTTTGAATCCACGCTTAACTATAGGTTCTGCCATAAATGAGCCGTTGAAAGTGCATGGGCAATATAAAAATGAAAAGCAACGCAAAGAAAAAGTGATCGATCTGCTTGAAAAAGTAAATCTTGATCCCAGGCATTTCAATCGCTATCCTCATGAATTCAGCGGTGGGCAACGACAACGCATTGTTATTGCAAGAGCCCTGGCCCTGAATCCGTCTTTTATTATTTGTGATGAACCTGTTTCAGCATTGGATGTAAGTGTGCAGGCACAAGTACTCAACCTGCTGAATGATATTAAAAAAGAATTTGGATTTACAACGATCTTTATTTCACATGATCTCGCTGTTGTCCGCTACATAAGCGATCGTATCATGGTAATGCATAAAGGAAAAATTGTTGAGCAAGGCGCTGCAGATGAGGTATATTATCATCCAAAAAATGATTACACAAAAAATCTCATTGGCTCGATCCCCGGGAAAAATCTCAATTATTCCATGTAACGGAAAGGCATATCAGAATAATCCGGTCCTTCATTATAAAACATCCGGGCACTTTTTCTTTTTGAATATAAAATCTTCTTCAGCTGCTTTTCAATTTGCTCTTTTACCGGCACATCTTCTTTTATCTTTTCATCAGTGAATTCAGTAAAAACGATCTTATTATCATCCCTGTTAAAATTCCATCCTGACATAATGGAAGCATATCCAATCTCATCATCGTCATCGTCATAATCTTCATCATCGTCATAATTGAACGGAATGCTATCTGGTGATAATAACCCGGCCGTAGCTAGTTTCCAGGATAAGTCGTCCTTCTTGGTTTTATATTTATAAAAGAACACAAACCCTTTCCTGTCTTTTAATGATGCAGGAAGGCTGTCAATAAAAACCAATGAATCAGGTTTACTATAATAAGAAGACGAAAACAATTTACTTTTTGACAGATCTTGCTGGTTCTTATATTGGGCAGGGAATTTATCAAGCATTTTTAATGTTCGCATATCTGTAAATAATTCATACCTGAAATCATCAAGCTTTGCAAAATACATTAGCATAGTATCGGGAAGAGAAATTTTATGCCGCAATAAAAGATAAACAGTATTATACTTTAACCTTTTATCGCTTGATGACAGCATTTGTTTCAACAGATCATTTACAGCCGGGTTCTTTTCCCTAAAGGGTAACAATAAAGTTGCATAGGTTATAAGATCTTCATTGCCCTGGTCGCCTTCATAACGACGATAAAGATCAGCGGATTTTGTCTCTGTCTTTTCACCTTCAGCTTTTTCTATAGCCGACCTTTTTTCCTCAATAGCCTGCTTCTTTAATTGCTGTTTTGCTTCGATCAGGAACTTACTGAAATAAATTTCATAATCTTTTGACTTCACCAGGTTACTATCAACCATTTTTCGCAGCAAATGCATGATCGGCTTTTTATAATCATCTAGTGTCATTAAAGGCAGCAGGTCGGCCAAAACAGTTTTTGTCAGTGGTAATGAATCATACAGCTCATTTAAAAAACCGCCGCCGGAAAATCCGTTATTAGTATAAATGCTTCGGTAAGTATATGTTCTGTAATTATTCTGGTAAGAATTTTCAATATCCAGCACAGGCGGCTCGGTTGTAATTATATCTCTGAAAAGATTAAATGAATATTGAGTTTTCTGATTTAGCAGTGCCTCCAAAGCCGTATGCTGTAATTGCACAGTATCTCCTGCAGCATAATAAATGTCTTTTAAAAGATCAGCGCTGGCTTTTACTTCAATATCCCCTAATTTGTTAATAAAAGAAATTTTTCTTTCGAGATATTTCTTTTCACTCCATTTAAATGAACTTATTGCTTTTGTCAACAGAGGAAGGTCAGTTGAATCCATCTCAATTTGCCATACTGAATTGATCGCTTTCTTCCTTGCTACGCTATCATTGCCAAAGAAATCATTAAAAAACACTTTTGATTTTTTTGTGAACGGGCTGATGATCTTTAAAGTATCAGCGGGAATAAAATTCTCAAAAAAACTTTTTACAAAATCTGATGGCTGTGAAAGTGTATCTGTTTGAGTCGTTAATTGAAAATAGACCCCTTCCTTATAAAATGTTTTAGTTTTAATTGCCCGGCTGCTGTTTGTGTCAGAAACAACCTGCTCCATTACTTTCAATCCACCAGGTAAGGTTGATTTTTTTTCGCTGCGTACGATCCACGTTGTGTCAAAACCAGGCATGAACAGGTATTTATTATCCCGCAGCAATACGCTGTCAACATACTCATATTTCGAGGTTCTGGAGAAACTAATGTATACAGCCTCGCCTGTTGTATCGTTTTTTACCAGGCGGGTTTTATAATCGTCCTTTGTAAGACTAAAATAATTACCATCATCGTCGTCATCATCCGATATATAGGCGTCTTCATCAGGCAAGTCAAGTTTATTTTTTTTCTCCTCAGGAAACCAGGAGGTTTTTACTGAAAAATACATGGAGGTATCTTTTCTTTCTTTTATTTCTTTATACACAAAAGGAGTTATCGCAAAAGAGTTGAAAAAATTTTCCGCAGCGGCGGTGTTTTCATTTTTTCCATGCGCCACCAGTGTATAATAGTGCGGCCCCTGGATAAGAAATCTTGTAAAAATTATCGAGCCATCTTTATGCTTATACTGGCAATCAAGGGCAGGATAACCTTTATATACAAGCTGTTTGCGGGCAATGTTTTTTTCAATATAATCTGCCGAACCAAAACTTTCATCCATCAAAACAAGATCAAAAGTATCTTCTTCTACAAACCTGTAATTATGAATATCCGTTCTTATTACAGAGAAATGCTGACCTGTGGACTTTTCTTCAGCGTCATATTGCACATTATCACCAAATGATTCATAAGGCTGTTGAGGAAAGTCAACAGAAAAGCCTCCATAAGCAGGTTGAAACCTTTTCCATCCGCCATTTTTAAATTCTCTTAATTGAATGCTGCTAAA
>DASUTO010000533.1:0-8536 GCA_036374555.1 Chitinophagaceae bacterium | reverse complement strand
CGATAGGTTTTCACCAAAGCCAACAGCTTTTGCAGCGATCACATGTTCGAGCGGGCCGCCTTGTGATCCGGGGAATACAGCCAGATCCAACAGTTGAGTCATCGTTCTTAAATTTCCTTTTGGATCTTTTATGCCCCATGGATTTTCAAAATCATGACGAAGCATGATGATGCCACCTCTTGGTCCACGCAAAGTTTTATGTGTTGTTGAACTTACAATATGACAATGATCAAAAGGATCATTCAATAAACCAGATGCAATTAAACCTGCAGGATGGGCGATATCGGCAAACACAATGGCGCCTACTTCATCTGCAATAGCACGAATGCGTTCATAATCCCATTCACGGCTATAAGCAGAAGCACCGCAAATGATCATCTTTGGTTTTTCTGCTTTTGCTTTTGCTTCAAGTTGGTCATAATCCACAACCCCTTCCTTTGTCACACCATAATGAAGTGCCTGGTAAGTTTTGCCGCTGAAGTTAGCAGGACTGCCATGTGTGAGATGCCCGCCCATGCTAAGATCAAGTCCTAAAAATTTTTCACCAGCTTTCATAACTGCGAGAAACACGGCACCGTTTGCAGAAGCGCCGCTATGTGGCTGCACATTGGCCCATGAGCAATTAAAAACTTTTTTCAAACGCTCAATTGCCAAAGTTTCAATTTCATCAACAACTTCACAGCCGCCATAATATCTTTTGCCCGGATAACCCTCGGCGTATTTATTTGTCGGGCAGGTTCCCATCGCCTGCAACACCTGCAATGATGTAAAATTTTCTGAAGCGATAAGTTCAATGCCATTACGCTGACGTTCGAGCTCTTTTTGAAGAAGATCAAATACCTCGGTATCTTTTTGTGTTTCTATCTCTATCATGCTTGAAAGTTATTTGAGTTGCCGAATAGAATTGGATCTATCCCGATATTGACCGGGATGCTGCATAAAATGCCGAAACAATTGATACAGCACAAGAGTGCGACCCTTCGCAGTGCTCTGGGTAAACTGCGACGCATTTGTTCAATATAGTTAACTAAGTTGAATGGAGCGTCGCAACAGGAGCATAATAGTAGTACTACGGTTGGTAACACAATGATCTAAACCGCAAAAATAAGAAAGCATCAAATGCCGGAAGGTGCAGTGAATAAGTTTTTGTTTATTAATAATTCATTACTTTCACAGGCTTTAAAACCAACATGAAGGCCATAATCCCAGTAGCTGGCGCAGGCACAAAGTTGCGCCCACACACTTACACCCAACCAAAGGCGCTGATCCCACTTGCAGGAAAAACAGTGCTAAGCATCATTATTGATCAGATAAAGGAAGCTGGTATTGACGAGGTCATTTTTATTGTTGGTTATCTTGGCGATAAGATCAGGGATTATGTACAACAAAAACATCCGGAACTAAGGTCTCATTTTGTGCATCAAACAGAAAGATTGGGGCTTGGGCATGCTGTAAGGATGGCCAAAAGCATCGTAAAGAATGATGAAATATTTGTAGTACTGGGCGATACTATTTGCGAGTATGATGTAAAAGCAGTAATCGACAGCCCGCATTCCATGCTGGGTGTTCGAAAGGTGGATGATCCCCGGGATTTTGGTGTGGCTGAAATTGATGAAGACGGTTTTATTGATCATGTGATCGAAAAGCCGCAGATACCAAAAAGCAATATGGCGCTGGTGGGACTCTATAAGATCAAAGAAAGTGACCAGATGTTCCGCTGTATTGAATCAAATATCAAACAAGGATTGCGCAGCCACGGTGAGTATAGTCTTACCGATGCTCTTGATTGCATGATAAAACAAGGCGCAAAGTTCAAGAGTTTTAAAGTTGACAATTGGTTTGACTGTGGTAAAAAAGATACGTTGCTTGAATCGAATGCTACGTTGTTGAAAAAATTCGGAAGCAATGTTGATGACCAGCATCATTTCGAGAACACAGTTATCATTCACCCGGTAAGTATTGGCGCCAACTGCGATATAAAGAATTCCATTATTGGTCCGAATGTTTCGATCGGGGAGAATACAACCATCAATTACTCCATCATCAAGCAATCTATCATCGGTTCTTATTCTAATCTTTTTGATATCGTATTGGATAACTCACTTATTGGAAGCGATACCGGCATCCGCGGCGAAACAAGAACGCTGAATATCGGAGATAATACGGATATGGACCTGGGATAAAACCCCTGTCCTCCGCCTGAGGCGGAGAGACTTAGATTGAATCCTCCTCTCTTTTTATTGAAGAGTAATTTATAATGTGAATTGGATAATTGTGGTATCAGCAGGCGTTCCCTAATTGAATTTTGGGTGTGTCGCACTCTAGTACTTCTGTAATCCTATTGAGCATTGAATATTTCTCTCCCCGTATCTTTACTTCATGTCTGATTTTTCTAATCGTATCACACAACTTTTTAAAATTGATTATCCCATCATCCAGGCTGGAATGATATGGGCAAGCGGCTGGCGACTGGCAAGTGCAGTAAGTAATGCAGGTGGCTTAGGATTGATCGGCAGCGGCAGCATGTACCCGGATGTTTTAAGAGAACATATTCAAAAATGTAAGAGAGCTACTTCAAAATCTTTTGGCGTAAATATTCCATTGCTTTATCCGGATATTGATAAGCATATTCAAATTGTAATTGATGAAGGAGTAAAGATCGTTTTTACAAGTGCTGGTAATCCCAAAACATGGACATCAGTTTTAAAAGAAAAAGGAATAACGGTTGTACATGTTATTAGTTCCTCAAAATTTGCAAAAAAATCAGAGGAGGCAGGTTGTGATGCAATAGTGGCAGAAGGATTTGAAGCAGGCGGACATAACGGGAGAGAAGAAACAACTACGATGGTTCTGATACCCGCAGTTGTGAATGCGGTAAAAATCCCGGTGATCGCTGCTGGAGGAATTGCTGCCGGCAGGCAAATGCTTGCTGCCATGGTAATGGGAGCAGAAGGAGTACAAATGGGGAGCCGCTTTGTTGCAAGCGAAGAAGCATCCTCACATATAAATTTTAAAAATGCTGTGATCAATAGCAACGAAGGTGATACGATCCTAACGTTGAAACAATTAACCCCCGTCAGACTTATTAAAAATAATTTCTATAAACAGGTGCAGGAAGCAGAAAACAAAGGCGCCAGTGTGGAAGAATTAAAGGCTCTATTAGGGCGGGCCAGGGCTAAAAAAGGTATGTTTGAAGGACAGCTTGATGAGGGGGAACTGGAGATAGGCCAGGTGGGTGCAAACGTTGTAAATATATTACCAGCGGCAAAAATTGTGGATGAGGTGTGGCAGGGATTTAAAGAAGCTTTGGCGAATCCAATTAAAATGACTTAAATTTGACTTGTGTGATGGAGCCATGGGAAACGAAAACCACTTATAACCGCTTTGTCAAATGAAACAAAGAATCCTACTGCTAATTGTTATTTGCACGATGGGTTGTTTACAATCCAGGGCATCTGACATAGATCCCCGCACTCCGGGAAAAAGCATAAGCGAAGTCGCTGGTAACATTGTTGATGGTGATTCCAAAAAAGCGTTGGGTGAGGTTACTGTTACTGCCTACTCAGCAAATAAGAAAGAAAAATTTGTGATCACAGATGAATGGGGCCGTTTTGAATTCGATGAATTAAAAACAGGCATCTATAAACTTGTATTCGAAAAAGAAGGATACAGAAAAGTTGTTCGTGAGAAAGTAGCAATAAAGGCAGATGAAACTTTTCAAATGCGCATTGAAATGATCGAAGCTGATGGATTCGATCTGCTGCCGTCCCCATTTCAATTTTTTGATACGAAATAGAGGGAGAAAAAACTAATCTTCGAGTTGGGATGTAAATATTACATCCCAATTTTTTTTGTTATGACGGAGTAAAGAAATGCCACTAACCATCCATAACGCCTCGTATTTCTTTTTAGAGAAGATTTCCCATGCTTCCTGGAATGCTTTTTTATAAAGATCTCTTGTGGCCAATGTTACATGCGGATGGAAAGGCTGGTCATCTTTTTTGATCGGGAATTTATTTTCGCTATAAATAAAGGCAGTAAATGATCGGTAAAGGTCAATCAGTGTTTCATTTTTCACTATATCGACGAAAATTACTTTTGGCTTAAAGGCTGCAAATTCTTTAAGCGTTATTTCAAATTTATTTTTTGTGATGCTAAAGTCTTTAATTGCATTTACCAGGTCATTCTCAGATTCTTCCTTCATCCAGAAAGGCGGAATAAGCGTTATATGCGCGGGAGATTTTAAGGCAACCTTACATTCAAAATGATCTTTAAAATAGGTTTTCCATTTCAATACCTGTTGATTGATCTTCTCCGGAGCTACTATGGCGATATAATACATATTCATAAAAAAAACAGCCGCGGCACAAAGCTACGGCTGTTCTCTTTTAAGGACCCCGATAGTGATCATCGGGATTGGTTGGCATGGCTATACTTAATCTATATCGATATTAAAATCATCATCTGATTTTTCGATAGAGAATTTCTTACGTTTATCAAGAAAGGGTTTATACTTCTTATAAGTTGCTTCGCTGGCTTTTTTTCCGTTGATGAGTAAGTCGCCATTATCATGCTTGATTGTGTATTCCTCTTTTTTATTAATTAAACCATCCTTTTCAAGACCGTCAACAAATTCTTTATACTCTTTCATTTCTTCTTTTGCCTTTTCAATTTCTACTTTGGCTTTCTCCATGGACTTTTCAATTTCCGGCCCGATCTTGCCTAGTTCAGCTTGCATTTTTTCCATATCCAGCTGCATTTTCTTCATGTCAATGTTCTTAACCTTGTCGAACTCAATTTTCATTTTGTCCCATTCTATCTTTGACATTGATTCATTAAGTTCTTTTTGGAGCTTTACTGCGTCAAATTCTTTCATGGCGGTTGCCATTTCCTTTTCTATTTTCTCAAAATCAATTTTTGACACTGACTCCTGTATTTCCTTTTGAAGTTTTACCGCATCAAATTCTTTCATAGCATTTGCCATTTCTTTTTCAATATTGCCAAAATCAATTTTTGCCATTGATTGCTCTATTTCCTTTTGGATCTTTTGGAAGTCAACATCACGCATTGCTTTTTCCATGTCAAGCTGTATTTTCTTCATATCAAACTTTTTCATGGATTCATTTATTTCTTTCTGCATTTTTTCCATATCGATTTTAAAGTCAACAGCGTTCAGCTCATCGATCACATCATCAAGGTCCCGGATCTTTTTTTCACGGCTTTCTTTTTTTGGGATGGTATCATATTTATCATCACCGTTATCATTCCATGCAGCGTAAGTGTTTTTAAAATCCCATGAGCTAAGGACAAATACAGAAGTGATAGCCACGGCTGCTACAGCCAGCGGTATCCGTAAATTTCTCAGGTTGGTCATAAAACTTAGTTTAAAGTGATTTGTTTTGTTTGACTATACTAAACCAAATATACGACTGATTTCGTATTTAAGAAATCCCGGCTATCAAAAAAGAAAATTTTAACAAATAAGGGAAAACTGAACTAAATGATCATGAACGACGAACCCATTTGATCATCTCTTTCCAGGTCGCTTTTTTACCATACATGAGAATTCCTGTCCGATATATTTTGCCGGCGAGCCAGGTTGTAAAAATGAAACCAAGTATAAGAAGACCCATTGAAAGAAATAATTGCCACCAGGGCACTACTTCAGGTACACCTTTCGCAATGCGTCCCATCATTACAATAGGAGAAGTAAATGGTATCATACTTCCCCAAAATGCCATAGGGCTATCAGGGTTCTCGATTGACGTACTTAAAATAATAAACCCAAAAACAATAGGCATCATTATAGGCAGCATGAGGGATTGTGCCTCCTGGGGGTCTTCATTAACAGCGCTGCCTACGGCTGCAAATAAAGAAGCATAAAATAAATAACCGCCAAGAAAATAGAACAGAAAGCAGGTTATAATAAGCGGCCAGTTTACCTCATTCACTAAGGTATTGGTAGCTTTTAGCATTTCCAGGGCCACGGTATTGTTTGATCCGCCAGGCAATTGCTGCTGCGCCTCCTGAACTTGCTGAAACTGTTCTAATGTTTCAGCAGAAACAAATAGGGGGATAATGTTCACGAGGATCATGAGAAAAACTATCCAAAGCAGTAATTGCGTCAAACCAACCGCTGCGATACCCAATATTTTTCCCATCATTAATTGAAAAGGCTTCACAGAAGAAACAATTACTTCTGCAATACGACTTGTTTTTTCTTCCATCACTCCCCGCATCACCATTGCTCCAAATACAAACATGGTTATATAAATAATAATACCACAACCAAACCCAATAATATAAGGGAGCTTATTATTTGCTTCCTTACCTGTATCAAGTTGGTTGGTTATTTGGGCGGCTTTTTCGCTTGCTGTGCTGATAGAATCAAGTATTTTTCTTTCGATGTTCTTTTCCTGTAGCATATTGTACTCTATCGCCTTTTTCATTTGCCGCTCCACATAACTCATTGTTTCTATACTCAATGACTTTTTTGATTCGATCACATATTTTTCCCTTGCAGTATCGCTGTTTACTTTTAGAAGGCCTATATAACCTTTTGATTCGTAATTAGAGGAATTAACATCAGTTGGGTATTCAAAAATTACGGATGATGAATCGCTTTCAAGGTTCTTTTGAAGAAAGCCGGGGTCATTTACCACTGCAATTTTTACTTTATTCCTTGTTTTAATAGCAAGCAAAGTGGAACCAATTATAAAGGCTACTATGATAATGGGAAACAAAAAAGTGGAAAGAAGGAATGTTTTATTTCTAACCCTTGTCAGGTATTCTCTTTTTATTACAAGCCATATCTTATTCATAAAATAATATTATACGGTGATTGCCTGGAATTGCCTTGTTAACGGGGTGCCCTCAACTAGCTTGATGAAAATATCGCTGAGTGAAGGAAGCATTTCATTAAAAGAAACAATTTTCGCTCCCTGCTGAAGAAAATAATTTAATACATCGTTGGGTCTAAACCCTTCTTTTATCTTAACAACATACAGGTGATCCTTTGTTCCTACCATTTCAAATGGTGGATTAGCATTAAGACTGGCAGGTATTTCTTCGAATCCAATACTAAATAGATTTTCCTTGTATTGATGTTTTACACCTTTTACCGTACCGTCAAGAATTTTTTGTCCTTTGTTTATAAGGATTATATGATCACAGATCTCTTCTACTTGTTCCATGCGATGAGTACTAAAAAGTATGGTCGATCCTTTTTGCGCCAGTTTGAAAATTTCGTCTTTGATCAGGTTGCTGTTTACGGGATCAAGACCGCTGAAAGGTTCATCAAGAATAATGAGCTTAGGCTCATGCAACACTGTTGTAACAAACTGCAATTTCTGGCTCATTCCTTTTGAAAGATCTTCCACTTTTTTTGACCACCAGCTTTGCATTTCAAATTTCACAAACCATTCTTTTATTTTCGCCATCGCCTCATTCTTTTTCAATCCTTTCAACTGGGCAAGGTAAACAGCCTGTTCGCCGATCTTCATTTTTTTATAAAGGCCACGTTCTTCCGGCATATAGCCGATATGAACAACATCATTTACGGGGTCAAATTTTTTTCCATCAAAAATGACCTGTCCTTCGTCTGGATAAAATATACCCGTGATCATCCGGATCAAGGTTGTTTTACCTGCTCCATTCGGACCAAGTAAACCAAAAATGCTTCCTTTGCTTACCTTAAAGCTTATATCATCAACTGCTTTTTGTGTGGCAAAATATTTTTTCAGGTTTTGAACTTCCAGTAATGACATATTGAAAAATTTCAGTTGCCAAAATTAGGCAGGAGTATTTAGTATATGGTCAAATAAATGGTTGCAGGCAAGATATTTATTAAAATCGGCTTGCCTGTTGACTTTCAACGATGGATAAAGCAACTCGTTCGCCGTCGATCGCAGCACTTACAATTCCCCCGGCATAGCCGGCCCCTTCTCCACAGGGATATAGGTTTTCAATTTGTGGATGCCGGAGTGTTTCAGGGTGACGAGGAATTCGGACCGGCGATGAAGTTCTTGATTCGGTAGCTACAATAACGGCATCGTTAGTATAATAACCTCTCATTTTTTTTCCAAACTCTTTAAACCCGATCCTCAATCTTTCATAAATAAATGAAGGTAAAACATCTTTTAACCCGGCAGAATTAATTCCCGGTAAATAAGAACATTCAGGTAATGTCGAGCTCAACTTATTCTCACAAAAATCAATAAGACGTTGTGCCGGAGCGACAAATTTACCGCCACCCGCTGTAAATGCCTTTTGTTCTACTTCCTGTTGAAAATACATTCCCGAAAGAACGCCCTGCTTTTTATGTGCTAAAACATCTTTCTCTTCAACCGACACAACAATACCACTGTTTGCATAAGGATTATTTCTTTTAGAGGGTGACCAGCCATTTACCACAAGTTCATTTGGATTAGTAGATGCAGGGGCAATGATACCGCCCGGGCACATGCAAAATGAAAAAACTCCTTTTCCATCAACCTGGTGAACGAGGCTATAAGATGAAGGGGGTAGAAATTCATCC
>DASUTO010000532.1:0-2247 GCA_036374555.1 Chitinophagaceae bacterium | reverse complement strand
AATAAAAAGTTTTTACCATTATTATATAACAGGCGGCATTTAGGTGTAACCATGTTTTGCATTGCTGCTGTGCATGGAGTATTTAGCATCATGCAGTTTCATACACTTGGCAATGTCAATCCCTTTGTTTCTCTATTTACTTCCAATACAAATTTTAATTCAATAGCTGATTTTCCATTTCAGTCACTTGGTTTTTTTGCGTTGATCATATTTTTCCTAATGGCCATTACTAGTCATGACTTCTGGTTGCACAATCTTACGCCAAAGGTTTGGAAGACATTGCACATGTTTGTGTACTTCGCTTATTTCTTAATTGTGATGCATGTCATGCTGGGCGTCATACAATATGAAACCCACCCCGTGTTTGTGATTTTGATCTCGCTTGGAGCTGCATGGCTGATCACACTTCATCTTATTGCCGGAACAAGAGAAGTGAAAAAAGATAATCTTGAATACAAACTGAGACAAGACGGATTTCATTTTGTTTGCAATGCCGATGAATTTGAAGAAGGGCGGGCAAAAATATTTTGTTTAGATAAAGAACGGATAGCTGTTTACAAACACGAAAATAAGTTATATGCATTGCATAATGTTTGTAAACACCAGGGCGGCCCGATCGGTGAAGGAAAGATCATTGATGGATGTATCACCTGTCCCTGGCATGGGTTCCAGTATTTACCAAAGAATGGACAATCACCTCCCCCATTTAAAGAAATGGTAAGCACCTATGATGTGAAAGTGAATGAAGGAAAGGTTTGGTTGAATCCGAAGCCCTATGCTGAAGGAACTGAAAGAGCCGGAGCGATGATCAATTAAAAATTAATAATTAAGAATTAATAATTGTGAGTAATTCAGAATTTTATATAGGTTGGATGTCTAAAGCACCAGCTGGTTTTGCAAAACACGTGAAAAGAGTATTGCTTATCCTTTTTCCCATTGCCTTGATTGTTGGTTATTTTCTTGCTACTTCACAAAAGAAATTTTCTACAGCCAATTTTGAATATGGAAAAACAACGGACGTAAAAGGAGTTTATTATAGCAGCCCGGTTCCAATGCTGAAAGTATTTGATAAAAATAATTTATCCATGACGCTTCCCTTGGTTGGTTTTGGTAAACACGGTGCTGAAACTGCGATCATGGAATTGGAAAAAGAAAAAGAAGTCTCATTAAATGGAAAAGAAGTTACGTTGAAAGGAACATTGATCTATGGTGATGGAAAAACTTTATTGCAGGTTGATAAGAATGATGATCCCATCGTGAATATTGGATCCGAATCAACTGTTCACCTACAACAAAAGGATTTAGGTACACAAACCATCCGTGGTGAGATCGTTGATCCCAAATGCTATTTCGGCGTAATGAAACCCGGGGAAGGAAAAGTACATCGTGATTGTGCTATCCGCTGCATTCTTGGTGGCATCCCCCCGGTACTGCATGTGCAAAATGAAAAAGGAGAAAGCAACTATTATTTGATCGTTGGGCCAAACGGTGAAAAAATGAATGAGGCGGTACAAGATGTTGTTGCCGAACCAGTGAGTATTGAAGCCAGGGTTGTGCAACAAGATGACTGGATCATTTTATATACAGGCAAAGAAAATATTAAGCGGATCTCGTATGCCCAATTAAGAGATCCAAAAGTAAAAGTGCTGGCCTGTGCCACAAATTGTGTGAAATGAATTATAAATTAAAAAACGGGAGAGCGGTTGAAGTCAGATTGCTGGAGCCAGGTGATAGTGAAAAATTGTTTGAATACTTTGATCAACGATTTTCAAAAGAAAGCAAGTCGCGATTTGGCCCGCATTCTTTTGATTGGGAAACTATAAATGCTATTTGCCAAAACCCTGATGAAGAAACGATAAGATATGTGGCACTTGATGAAGGAAAGAACATCGTTGCGTATATGCTTGTCAGGCAGGGAATGATCGAATGGGATCTCAAAAGGTACACAACAAGAAATCAATCTTATGATCATATTACATCTGTAACATTTGCTCCTTCCGTTGCGGATGCATGGCAAAGCACCGGTCTTGGCTCATTGATGAATAATTTGATCGAAGAAGATCTAAAAGAAAAAAATATCAAGAATATCATACTATGGGGTGGTGTGCAAGCGACCAATGAAAAGGCTATTCACTATTATAAAAAATTCGGTTATCAATTCATTGCATCTTTCTGGCATGATGGAAAAGATAATCATGATATGGTGAAGCAATTATCTTAATTTTTCAAAGCTTCATAAATTCTTCC
>DASUTO010000531.1:0-2584 GCA_036374555.1 Chitinophagaceae bacterium | reverse complement strand
CTTTACTTTCATCCCATGCATGATAAAGTAAACCTGTCTTTGCATCTCTGGCATGTTTCTCCATCCAGACAAACTGGTTGGTTATATCATCAAATGCTGACTCTTCAAACAACATGGCGTATTCTGCATAGAATGGGCCGCCCATATACAAACCATCCAACCACATCTGGTTAGTATAAATTTTTTTATGCCAGAAGCCTCCTTCTTTTGTACGCGGATGCGTTTTCAACTGGCCACGTAAAAGATCGGCTGCCTTTTTATATTTTTCTTTTCCTAATACACGATATAACAACAAAACAAGCTTGCCATTGTTCACATGATCGATATTGTACTCGTCGAGCTCATAATTTTTTATACTGCCATCATCCTTTACAAAAAAATCTATCTTCTTTTGGATCGAATTGAAATAAGAAACATCACCGGTATTCATCCATATTCCTTCAAAGCCTTTCAGAACAACACCCATATCGTAGCTCCATTTGGTCTGGCTGCCTACCGGGATCGTATCAGGCCATATCTTCAGTACGGTTTCCGCCACTTGTTGCGAAAGAGGTTTCTCCTGTGCAACAATAACATTTGAAAAACTAATGACTATTGCAATAATTGCTATGCGTGAAATAATTCTCATCGGTTATTAATTGTTACGCTTTTATCTGTTGCCCCGAGTTCGTATGAAATTTTTTCTTTTGCTTTAGATGCATCGGTATTCTTTATAGAAATATTTCCACTCCTGTCCCCACTGACACGAAAAAGCAATTCAGCACCATTTTTATAAGTGATGTTATCAAAAACCAGTTTATCACTTTGTACAATATCGATTACCGGGTTTGTTTCAGCGCTTATGATCCTGATATTTTTAAAAGATATGCCGCTTGCTTCCTGCACATCAATACCCTTCTTTGCCTGCAGCACCATATTCTCCAGCACAATATCTTTTACATGCATTTCGGGAAGACCTCTTACAAAAATTCCTTTTTCGGCTCCATTACAATACACATTGCTGATATGAAAATTCCGGAATTGCGGGGTCGTTTCATCTACGGTCTTAAATTCAACTTTTGGTAATTCTCTTTTTTCGCCTGCTAATGCAACAGGATCTTTCGCCATATAATACATATCAAACAAAATGGCTTCTGCCAAAATATCTTTCATGTAAATGTCTTTGATAAAAATATTTTCTACTATGCCACCGCGACCTCTTGTTGTTTTAAACCGTAGCCCAATGTCAGCGCCAATAAAAGTGCAGTTGTTTATCCAGATATTTCTTGCACCCCCACTCATTTCACTGCCTATCACAAACCCTCCATGTGAAGCATATACAGTACAGCCGCGGATGATAACATTCTCAGTGGGCATCCCTCTTTTTCTTCCTTCTGCGTCACGGCCGCTTTTTATACACAAGGCGTCATCACCAACATCAAATACAGAATTTTCGATCAATACATTTTTGCAACTCTCTACATCAATACCATCCCCGTTCTGAGCATACCAGGGATTTTTTACAAAAACATTTCTTACTGTCAAATTCTCACACATTAAAGGATGCAAACACCAGGCTGGTGAATTTTGAAAAGTCACTCCTTCGAGCAAAACAAGTTGACAATTGGTAAGCAATAACAAATTCGGACGAAGAAAATCTTTGATACTTTGGTAAAATGCTGCATCCTTATCCGGTGAGATCATACCCGGGTTAGCCGGCATCTTTGAACCTTTCATGAATCCTTCGGACGGGTACCAGGTTTTTTTATCATCACTCAATACACCACCAGATGCCAATTTCTTCTTCCATTGGCTTTCGGTCAGCTTATCTTTTTTTACTGCACGCCACACATCTCCGTTGCCATCAATGATCCCTTTGCCAGTGATGGCGATATTGACTGCGTTTGTTGCAGAAATAGGTGATTGATTACGCATCTGCGGCAATCCTTCCCAATTTGCTTCAACCAGCTGGTATTCATTTTTATCAGCAGTAAACAACAACGTGGAACCTGTAGCTAAATGAAGATTTATATTGTTTTTTAAAACTATTGGTCCTGTCAACCATAAACCCTGGGGAACCAGCACAACGCCTCCGCCTTTTTTGCTTAATGCATCAATTGCTGTTTTAATACTTTTTGTGTTCAATGTATTGCCATCGGCAACGGCTCCGTATTTCTTAATGCTGACAGTATCTTTTTTAAAAACAGGTGATTTTATAACAGGGAGTTTTTCTTTTTGAGCAACTACAAAAAGAAAAGCAATCGTAAACAACTTCAACAGGACAACCTTTTTCATGTGGCAACTCAGGTTTTAAGGGTTCAATCGAATTGCAATTCTACTTTATTATTCACTGTGAATCAGGGTTTTCAGGTTTATTTATTTACGCAAACGATGCCGGGAACGCTACCGGTCAAGGCGATGTTATGATAAACCGGATACTTCCGGACAAGCGTCAATTATTGGGTTAGTTTTATGGCTTGTCTTGCTAATAGTTTCCAGCCGTCTTTTCCTTTTTGCCAGACCAACAAAACCTTTAAATGAACTTCACCGGGCTTGCCGCCATCATTCGTCGTAGCATTTAAAGTATGACGAACGACCGCCACTT
>DASUTO010000530.1:0-41251 GCA_036374555.1 Chitinophagaceae bacterium | reverse complement strand
CAGTTGTATTTTTCGAAGCATCAGTCGGTTCGGGCCTTTACAGAGATGATGGAACAGTTGAAACAACCAATGTACTCAGCTGTGCTACCGTCACGGTAACTCCTCAAAACACATTTCCTAAAACAATAGTGATCGATTTTGGTGCAGGTTGTGCAAGCGCTGATGGAATTATACGTAAAGGAAAAATAAATATTACACTTTCCGATTACGTACACAATCCGGGCACCACGGCCCTCATGACTTTTGAAAACTACTACACCGTAGGATTTAAAGTAGAAGGTACAATCACATGGACCAATACCAGTACGCCGAATGGTATAAGCTGGACAAGACAAATCACTAACGGCCGGGTAATAGAACCTTTAGGTGGTTATTATTGGACACACGCAGGAACTAAAAACGTTACGCAAGCAGCGGGAGCAAATACTCCGTTGAATCTTTTAGATGACGTTTATTCAGTAACAGGTAATCATACCGTAACGAACCCGGCGGGCAAAACAAGGACAGTAACTATACTTGAAGCACTTGAAAAGAAAACAACTTGCCATAATGTTACCAAGGGCAAAATGAAAATACAAGCGACAACCCATTTCGCTACGCTGGATTATGGGGATGGCACTTGCGACAATATTGCGACGATAACTATTGATGGTAATCCTCCAAGAACGATACTGCTACCATAGTTATCCGAACCCACGAATCAAAGACCGTCTTCGGACGGTTTTTTTATTGCTGTTTATTGAAGATTGCGAAACTTATCTTTGCCGTCTATGGATAAAAGAGTACGGGTAAGATTTGCGCCTTCGCCTACCGGCGGTTTGCATCTTGGCGGCATGAGAACTGTTTTATACAATTATCTTTTTGCAAAAAAACATGGTGGTGATTTTGTTTTGAGAATTGAAGACACTGATCAGAGTCGCTATGTACCAGGTGCCGAAGAATATATTTATAATTGTTTGAAATGGGCCGGGCTTGAACCTAATGAAAGCCCTGTGAATGGAGGGCAATTTGGGCCCTATCGTCAAAGCGACAGAAAAGATCTGTACAGAAAATATGCCGAACAGTTGGTAAAAGATGGTTATGCCTATTATGCTTTTGATACTCCGGAAGAGTTGGAAAAAATGCGCCATGATTTTAAAACCGAACACAATCCTTCTCCGCAATATGATAGCAGTGTAAGAATGAAAATGAGAAATTCTGTTTCATTGTCTGCGGATCAAACAGAAGGGCTGCTGAATGAAAATGTGAAACATGTGATCCGTGTAAAAATGCCGGAGCATGAAACAATAACATTTAGTGACATGATCCGTGGTAAAGTAAGTTTTGATACTTCCGTTGTGGATGATAAAGTTTTACTGAAAGCAGATGGAATGCCGACTTATCATTTGGCAGTTGTAGTGGACGATCATTTGATGAAAATATCTCATGCATTTCGCGGTGAAGAATGGTTGTCCAGTGCGCCGGTACATATTTTATTATGGAAATATCTGTTTGGCCTGAATGAAATGCCGCAATGGGCCCATCTTCCATTAATACTTGGACCAAATGGAAAGCTTAGTAAACGTGATGGCGCCAAATATGGCTTTCCCGTTTTCGCAATGAACTGGACCGATCCAAAAACAAATGAACTGACAGAAGGATTTAAAGAGAAAGGATTTTTGCCCGAAGCATTTATCAATTTGCTTGCCTTGCTTGGCTGGAATGATGGGACAGAACAGGAAATTTTTACCAAGGAAGAACTGATTGAAAAATTTTCAATTGAAAGGGTGCACAGTGGCGGAGCCAAATTTGATTATGAAAAAGCGAAATGGTTCAATCATGAATGGATCAAAAAGTCTGAAGTCAGGAGTCTGGAGCCAGAAGTCAGAACACTTTTTAATGAAAAAGGCATTACTGATATTGATAGTTTTATTTTGGAAAAAGTGATTAGCCTTGTAAAAGATCGCTGCACTTTTCTTACAGATTTTTATGATCATTCATTTTTCTTTTTTAAAGCGCCGGAAAAATGGGATGTGGATGCTGTAAAACCAAAATGGAATGAAGCGAAGCAATTATTTTTCGCTGAATTGATCCGGAATTATGAATTGAGTAATGATTGGAAAGCAACTTCACTTGAAAATAGTTTCAAAGAAATAGCGGCAGCTAATCAAATAAAACCGGGGGAAGTGTTATTGCCATTACGTATTATGCTGGTGGGTGGAAAATTCGGACCTGGTGTATTTGATATCGCCGAGATTTTAGGCAAGGAAGAAACAATCAGCCGGATCAAAAAGGCATTAACTGCTTTCTGAATACTGGAATGATATTACTTGATCTATGATACAGCCTCCAAATAAACCAGTTATTTTTTTATTAGCTGTTTTAAAATTTCTCATTCCTTTCTTGCTGATTCATCCTGCATTTGAATTGCAGCGGGACGAATACTTATATTACCAGCAAGGCCAGCATCCCGATCTGGGCTATCTTGAAAATCCACCATTGCTTTCCTATCTGGGATTTATTTCATCCTGGTTTGGGAATAAAGAATGGCTGGTGAGATTTTGGCCAGCGCTGATCGGCTCTTTTACGGTGGTCGTCACTTGTCTTCTAACAGCCAGATTAGGAGGAAAAGCCTTTGCTCAATTTCTCGCGGGCTTTGGAGTGATCACGGGAGCATTTTTAAGAATTCATATTTTATTTCAGCCAAATATTCTTGATATTTTTTTCTGGACATGCAGCCTTTACTTCCTGGTAAAATTCATTCAATCGCATCAGCAAAAAGATCTTTTATGTATGGCGATATGTCTCGGAGCAGGTTGGTGGAGTAAATACTCGATCATTTTCCTGATCGCCTCAATTTTTATTGGAATAATATTGACAAAGCATAGAAAGATTCTCTTACAAAGAAACACTCATAAGGTATTTGGAATTGCATTACTGCTGATCTTACCCAATGTTTGGTGGCAATATGCGCACAAATGGCCATTGATCCATCACATGCAGGAATTGAGGGAAACACAGCTCCTCTATGTTAATCCAATGGATTTTATAAAAGACCAGTTTCTTTTATTATTTCCTGTGTTAATAATATGGATCGTCGGGTTGATCTGGTTTTTTAGAAATTCCACTTATAGAATTTTCGTATGGATCTATATTTCAGTTATTCTCTTACTCATTTTGGGAAGTGGAAAAAGTTATTATGCTCTCGGAATATATCCTGTATTACTTGCAGCTGGCGGGACGGCATGGGAAAAAATATTTTCAACCAGAAAATGGATGCGTTTTATAATTGTTGCGCTCATCATAGGATTGACAGTGCCATTCCTTCCAATTGGTTTACCTATGAAAAGCCCTGAAAAACTAGCTGCTTTTTATAAAGAAAAAGGAATTGATAAAATTGGTTTGTTAAAATGGGAAGATCAAAAAGATCATGAATTGCCAATGGATTTTGCCGATATGCTTGGTTGGAAAGAAGTAACTGAAAAAACCGAAAAGTTTTTTTCTTCATTGCCGGATTCTGTAAAATTCTCTTCCGGAATTTATTGTCGCCATTACGGCTTTGGAGGCAGTCTGAAATTTTATGGCAAAGACAGGCTCTTCAGGTCTAACGTTTTTTCTGATAATGGTTCATTCCTTTTATGGATACCGGATGACTTACATTTTAAACACCTGGTCTTTTTAGGAAGAAGAATGCCTGGCAAAGATGACGAAGTGTTTCAACATTTTGAAAAGATAACGGTCATTGATTCTGTTACAAACAGGTTATCCCGTCAGTATGGCGATAAGATAATTTTCTTTGAGAATATCGATGCCGCAGGACTAAAACTTGCACAAGATGGATTGAAAGAAATGAAAAGCAAATTCATACGCTAACCTTGTTGCTGGATCAATTTCATAACTGAAATAAAATCTGTTTCGCCCAACTGTTCGATCATATTCATATCCTCATTATCTAATTGAAATAACCCTGTAGTATTTAACTGGACTTGTTCTGCGGTTCTGATACCTGCAATGATCGTTGATACTCCAGGACAATTTAAAATATAACTAAGCGCTAATTGTGTTTTGCCGCAACTATATTTTTTACATAATGCCCAAACGGGTTCTAATGATCGATTAGCAAAGTCAATCACTTCCTTTGTTAATCGGTTTTTACGATGATCGTTTGCGGGAAAATTTACCTCCTTATCAAACTTACCTGTAAGCAATCCAAATTGCAATGCCATCCTTACAATTATTCCATAGCCATTATCTGCCGATCTTTTTAATAATGGTAACGTTCTCTGATTGAGTAAATTTAACACCAATTGAAACCCATTACCGATCTTATTGTCTATAAAAAAATCAGCTTCTGGCAAGGGATCAAATGTATTTAAAGAAATTCCCCAATAACGGATCTTGCCTTCCTGTTGCAAATGGTTCATCGCCTCAATACATTCACCATTTTGCAAATGCTGCATTCTTGCAGTATGCAATTGATAATAATCGATCGCATCTCTCTTCAATCTTTTTAAAGAAGACTCACAAGCATCAAGTATATATTTTTTTGAATAATCAACTGTAAACTGATCGTTTCTTGAAACATTACCAACTTTTGTTGCAATAATGATGTCTTTTTTTTCGGCAATTGTTTTTCCAAGCAGGTCTTCAGAATGTCCCAAACCGTAAATATCTGCGGTGTCAAAAAAATTAATCCCTGCATCCAATGCTGCATGAATAGCCTTTACTGAAATCCCATCATCTGCATAGCCCCAGCCAATTGGTGTATTACCGATCATTGCACCACCACCAATCGCCCATGCACCAAAACCAATTTCACTTACAAGCAGCTCTGTAGATCCAAATTTTCTGTATTGCATTATCTAATTTACATGCTATAAATGAAAGAATGTAATTTCGCAAAGAAGTAATTGTATATGAAACGACCCATCAGAGTATTGGTTGCAAAAGTCGGCCTCGATGGACATGACCGTGGCGCAAAAGTGATAGCAACTGCATTGCGTGATGCCGGTATGGAAGTGATCTATACGGGGCTTCGCCAAACGCCGGAAATGGTGGTGAATGCGGCTTTACAGGAAGATGTTGATGCTATCGGTATCAGCATTTTGTCCGGCGCACATATGACCGTTTTTCCAAAAGTGATGAAACTGATGAAAGAAAAAGCCATGGATGATGTGCTGCTGACTGGTGGGGGTATCATTCCCGATGATGATATGAAAAAGCTAAATGAGGATGGCGTTGGAAAATTATTTGCTCCCGGCACGCCTACTTCAGAAATTGCATCTTATATTAGTAGTTGGGTAAAGGAACACCGCCCTTTCTGATTTCCCTTCAACGAATGCTTCCCTGATTTTTTGACCAATTCTTTTGTAAATTCATTTTGAATGAAGGATTCTTCTTTTTTGCAATCATACCATGTGCAACCCAATGTATGGGATGAGATGTTTGCTTCCGAAGGTTTGCGGGATGCTTATAAAAATTTTGTACGCAATATTGAGGATCTTTCTACTGATGAAATGAATCGCCGGAATGACCTGGCAAAAAAACTCTTCATGAGCCAGGGTATCACCTTCACTGTCTACAGCAGTGGTGAGGGCATTGAAAAAATCTTTCCATTTGACATTATCCCCCGCATCATTCGTGCCGATGAATGGAAGACGATCGAAGAAGGCATTAAACAAAGACTAAAGGTTCTGAATATTTTTCTAAAGGATATTTATCACCAGCAGTTCATTGTAAAAGATGGAATAGTGCCGGCAAAGATGATCTATACCTGTCCTAATTTCTTACGGGAGATGGTGAATGTGGAAGTACCTCATGATATATACACACATGTTTCAGGAGTGGACCTGATACGGGATATTGATGGAAACTTTTATGTTCTGGAAGATAATCTTCGAACGCCATCAGGAGTTTCATACATGCTGGAGAACAGAACGATCACCTATCGGATTTTTCCCGATCAATTGCCACGCAACAATGTGTTGCCGGTAAAAGAATATCCCAACTTGTTATTAAAAAACCTGATGGCACTTGCCAACAGGCAAACAAGTGATCCAACTGTCGTGTTACTTACGCCGGGAATTTATAACTCAGCATACTTTGAACATACAACACTTGCTAGGTTGATGGGCATTGAATTAGTAGAGGGTCGTGACCTGGTAGTAGATAATAACCGGGTGTTTATGAAAACCACTAAGGGTTTGAAAAGGGTTGATGTTATCTATAGAAGAGTAGATGATGAATATCTTGATCCCCTCGTATTTCGTCCGGATAGTATGCTTGGAGTGCCGGGACTTTATTGGGCTTACCGAAAAGGAAATGTAAGTATAGTAAATGCAATGGGTAACGGTGTAGCGGATGATAAAGCTATTTATGCCTATGTGCCTGATATGATAAAGTATTATCTCAATGAAGAACCTATTCTGAAAAATGTCCCTACTTACCCGCTGGCAGTTGAAGAAAATCGCAAAATGGTTTATAGTGAAATGGAAAAGATGGTTATAAAAAGAACCAATCAATCCGGTGGATATGGAATGCTGATCGGCAACAGCGCCACCAAAGAACAAATGGATGAATTTAGAATTGCGATCGAAGATGATCCGAGAAATTTCATTGCACAACCAATTATTAATTTATCATCATCCCCGTGTTATATAGATGGAGTTTTACAACCACGAAGAGTTGACTTAAGACCTTATGCATTGTATGGCCCCGATGGAATTGATATCGTACCGGGCGGATTGACAAGAGTAGCACTGCGTGAAGGTTCATTGGTTGTTAATTCATCTCAAGGTGGAGGCAGTAAGGATACATGGGTGTTGGCCGGCCCCCTGTCCCCCAAAGGGGGAACTTAGTTCTGGAATCATTTAAGTATACAATGATGGCTTTGTCCCGTAGGGACAAAATATCGGTAGCCCCGGGTTAAAACCGGGAATCAAATAAAAAGATCTTTTCAAAAGAACCCCGTAAGGGTTCAACATTAAAAAGAATAGGAAGAATGTTCAATAACCATGTGCTGATGCTGTACAAGTGTCTGCCTAAGGCGCACCGGACGATGATAGAGAAACAAAAGTTGATAATATAATTATAAAAATAAATTTGAGGAGATTGCTTCGTCCTGCTTCGCCGCTGGCTCGCAGTCCTCGCAAGTAAGTTTATGCTAAGTCGAGTTGCAGATTCAATTTTCTGGATGGCACGTTATATGGAACGTACCAATGGTATGTTGCGGTTATTACGTACGAACTACGTTGCTTCGCAAAGCGAAGAAAGAGGTTTTAGCTGGCGATCCGTGTTGCTTACCTATGGTGATATGCAACCGAAACAACTTGATGAATTAGAGTTTTCATCTCAAAAAGTATTGGAGCATTTGCTGCATGATAAAGAAAATAACAGCTCGGTAATTAATAATATAACGCAGGCAAGAGAAAATGCAAGAGCGGTACAGGATCATATTACAAAAGAAGTATGGCAATGCCTGAATGAATATTATCATTTGATCCGTGACAGGCATATACAGGAACAAGTTTCATTTGGCGATCCGTTATCGGCGTTGGACACATTGATCCGTCATGGCATGTTGTATCATGGCACGGTAGATACAACAATGAGCCGGGAAGAAGGTTTTAATTTCTTGAATATTGGTAAATTTTTGGAACGTACCGTCGTTTCTACGGATATGATAAATATAAAACTGGCGGAAGTGAATTATAATCTCCACTTGCCAAATGAAGCGCCCCAGTGGAGATATTTGTTGTATTCACTATCGGGTTACGAATTCTATATGAAAACGTATCGTGGTAATATGCAGCCGGATCATGTGCTTCAACAGGTCTTGTATAGTAATTTATTTCCTCATTCGATCGTATATTGCCTTGAACAGATCAGTCGTTATTTTGCACGATTAAAGCCAGAGAGCTTACCCGAGAATTATGATCAGCTTGAATTTTTAATTGGCCGCTTAACAACCAATGTAAAATACAGCAGGTTGGAAGTGAACGAAGGAAAATATTTACAGCAATTCCTGATGCAAACACGCCGCGAGTTGCTGGAGATCTCAAAAGCATTCAGTCAATATTATTTTGGACATTCATAAACGAATTTAATCCTGTAATGACCTCATACAATATCAAACATATCACCCGTTATCGCTACGCGTCACCAGTTATTGATTGTGCCAACCAGTTAATGCTATACCCTATCCAGGATGCATTACAGGTTTTAAAAAAACATGAGCTGCACATTTCTCATAAACCAGAAGTAGAAGAGTTTGTTGATTATTTTGGAAACAAAGTGGGGACTTTTTCTGTGATCCACCCAATTACCGAGATAACAATTGAGTCAGATATTGAAATTGAAATTCACCCGGTCATTCTGCCGGAAACAAGCTTTTCCATCAAAGAGCAATGGGAAAAACTAGCTGAGTCACGGGAACAGTTTCCTTATATGGATTTTATGATGTTGGAAAATTTTGAACATGAAAATGAAGTGACGGCAATTATTAATAATTTGGTTGATTTTTCTCTTTCACCTTTTGATACGGCACAACTTCTTTCGAAATATGTGTATGATAATTTTGAATACAGGAAAGGTGTTACCACGGTGGAAACCGGGGCGGGTGAAATATGGAAATTGAAAGCCGGTGTTTGCCAGGACTTTGCTCATATACTTTTGGTGATGCTTCGGATAGTGGGGATTCCTGCCCGATATGTAAGCGGATATATTTGTCCAAAAGATCATGAACTGCGTGGTGAAGGCGCCACACATGCCTGGGTAGAAGTATATATCCCCTTCTATGGCTGGATAGGTTTGGACCCCACTAATAATTGCATTGCAAATGACCGGCATGTAAGATTAGCAATCGGACGACACTTTACAGATTGCACTCCTGTAAAAGGAACTTATAAAGGTTCATCTGAACATACACTGGAAGTTTCGGTAAGTATTGAAAATGGTCAACTAAAAAAAGATGAGGAAGAAAAAAGAATGACCCCTGTATTTAGTTATAAAACAAAAAATCCTGCTCCACAAACCAATTCTTACAGAAGATATCTGGAAATGCAGCAACAACAGCAGCAGCAATGATCAGATATCTGGCAGCATTAACCGTTTTCTTTTTGAATAGATGCGGATGCCAACGACAACAATAATACAAACTGCAAGATTGATATTGTACTCAAGCGGCACATGCTTAAGTAATAAATAAATGCCACCACCAACAGCACAAGCCGTTGCATATAGTTCTCCTTTCTTCAGCAAATTTGGAATAGCACTGCAAAGAACATCGGCGATCAAACCACCAAAAGTAGCTGTGATGACTCCCATCATCAATGAATAGATATCATTTAAACCGTTTCTTAGCGCCACTTCAATTCCCCAGGCGGTAAAAAATCCGAGCCCGATGGCATCGGTATAAAAAATGGTCCGCTTAAACCGGTTCACATTCTCTTTGAGTAAAAAAGTAAAAGCCGTGCCTGCAAATACAAGGATCAGCGCAATGTTATCATTGATCCAGTTCACAGGTTTTATACCGATCAAAAGATCACGAAGAGTTCCTCCTCCATAAGCAGTAACGAAAGCCAGCACAATGCCACCAAAAATATCCATTTTAAAAGACCTGGCTTTGAATGCACCAGTCAATGCAAATACAAAGATCCCGGCATAAGTGATCAACTGCAGTAAAGTCATATCATGAAGATACAATCTCTCATCGCTCAAACCATCTTATAAAACATGGCTCTCCGGCTGCTTAAAATGAAGCGAGGTAAATTTTCAACTGAGCCGTAAATGACCATCTGCAAGTCAAAATAAAAAAGCCACCTTGGCGGCTGACTGTAACCAGAGCTTAGCTGGAAATAGTTGGTTTATGTCTTTTTTAATTCTGTAGCTCTCATCATTGTATCCGCAAGATTGGAATAGCATTTGGTCCATGCCTGTTCCACATCAATTGTCCAATCCTGGCCGAGACCCTGACGTAGTGTCCATAGAAGGGCATTTCCTACCAATTTATAATGAGCGGGGCGAACTCCATAATGTACATGCCGGCGTGCCATCGCAGCAATATCTTCGGTCAATTCGTCCATTCGATCAAGGCGGGCAATTATAACGCTCAGCATATCCATCAACTTGGTATACTGTTCATCCATCTTCTTGGGAAACATATTGCGAAGCGATGGATTGGCCATAAATAATTTGCTGTAAAAAAGATCACCCACTATTACGGGATCAATGGCCCTCAGTGTCTTCCAGCTTTGTTTCACTAATCTTATCTCTGCCTCTGTCATATAATAGGATTTTTGGAAAGATGATAAAAACGGGGATTATAAAAAAATTTTTTACGATGAAACGTATAAAATTTCAATTGAAGTGTCAGTAGGTTATTCAGCAATTACCATAATACCTGAAAGATCTTCCGGACGGTATCGGATGGGTATGACCTCGCCAATCTTTGGAAGATTGCTTTTACTTGCCAGGGTGCTCATTTGACGGTAAACAACCTCTGAGTTCGATTGGATAGTCACTCCAAGTTTGATCTTTACATAATTGTAAATACCACGACCCTTTTTTATTTCCATTACCCGGGCGGTAGCAGGTTCACCTGTTTTCGATAAAGATCTTTGCAACAGTACCTGTTGATAAACTGCCCGGCGATGATTAACAGGGAACACTGTAAACAGGCCCTTTAAAAAGTCATTCATATTATGATTCGATTTTAGTTACGATGTAAATAATTGTTGTAATAAAAGCGGATGCCAATATGATCCTTCTCAACATGAAAAAAAAGAAGGGTGGCAACTGATCTGTATTTTTCCTTTTCATAACACAAATTTGTACCTGCCACAAGGCGAAAAAAAATTTGACTTAGTAAACGGTCGATTAGACTTATTGAAGTGTAGTTTCATTCAATCAGGGTGTTTTTTGTTGCTAATAGATCAATTTAGGTTTATAGAAAAAGAAAATGCTCCGTTTCCGGAGCATTCAAACCAAATTGCTATGAGAGAAGATTGATCTATGGCTGGAATAAGTAAGAAGTCAATTTTATGCTGCGATCTGTTTAACCAATACATGGTGTGTGCCTGGCTGATAACGGATCATTACTCTTTCACCTGCCTGTGGCGCTTCGCCGGGTTTCATCCAAGTGTGCATTTTATAACAAACCTGTTTTCCATTAAGTCTTACCATGGCCATAATATGAATTTTTTTATAGCCATTGATAAGCTTTGCATCTTCCAATACCTGCATGATCTTTGTTCTGAAGCCGATCCCCTTCCTGTCAAGGGCTTGTTGCCATTGCAACTGTCTTTTCTGCTTCCAGTTCCTCAATTTCATTATTAATAATGTGATCAGCAGGATTGTCATTGCCATCGTTTTGCAGATCAATATTACATCGCTGATAAGCCGGTTTCAAGTTTTACTTAGCGAAAGGACAGTTTATTTTAGTGAAGGGTATAAAATTCCAAATGAACGGTTTCGATCTTGAGGTCATTTGTGCGCTTGCTCTTAAACGACTAGCCGGCGATCTGCCTGGGTGCAAACATTGTAAAGCAATCCACACGAAATTGCTTTTATCACGGCAACAATAGGTTTTTATAGTCACGTTGTTCTTGCTGAATAGAACATACTTGCCATTTACTAAACAATGCAGGCCGTTCAATAAAGCAACCACATACAGACAGAATTATGATCCTATTATTGTCATCTAAATGAATTTTATGAAATCAGTTATAACAATTGCACTGCTAATATCCCTTGTCTTTAACATCAATGCACAGAATGTAATGAAAGTATCAGCAGGAGCAACGATCAAAACATCAGGTGGCGTCACTCTCGTTCTTTCTGATATGGACCTGGAAAATGATGGCATTATTAACCAGGCTACCGGCGAAGGTGGTTTCCGGTTTAGCGGGACACAGACTTCAGTTATCAAAGGAGCTAATGCACCATACATAGGCATCCTGGAAGTAAATAAAACAAATGGAGCCAAGCTACTTTTAAATAGAAATATCACCATCAATTCATCTATCAACTTTATATCAGGACAGTTGAACCTGAATGGTAGCAACATTGTAATGGCGACAAGTGCAAACATTGCAGGCGAATCAGAAACCAACCGAATTATAGGACCTGGTGGCGGTTTTGTTGAGATCAGGCAAAACCTGAATGCACCTAATGGAAGTAATCCAGGCAATCTTGGTGCTTTTATTACCAGCACTTCAAATCTTGGAAACGTAACGATCAGGCGAGGCCATACAGCACAAAGCGGGACAGGACTTTCCAACAGCATCAATCGTTACTATTCAATTGTACCAACCAATAACAGTAACCTGAATGCAACCCTGCGTTTGAAGTATTTCGATGCAGAATTGAACGGGCAGGACGAACATGTACTCGTCATGTATCAAAGCAGTGACAATGGAGCTAACTGGAGCAATATGTCGCAAACGACACGCAATAACAATGCAAACTATGTAGAGAAAACAGGTATAAGCAATTTAGCATTGCAAACATTGGCAAATGATGTTATAGTGGTTGTTGATGGAGTAACGGGTCTTGTATTCAGCGGCCAAAGAAAGAAAGCTGCTGAAGTGCAATTGAAGTGGACATCACAAACTGAAACTAACATGAGCGGTTACCAGGTTCAGCGCAAACTTGATAACGAAGTAGATTTTTCTGACAATACTTTTGTAAATACACAGGCTCCAAATGGTAATAGTCTTTCGCCGTTGTCATATCAACAGGTCGATGCTAACTCATATACAGGCGTCTCTTATTACAGGTTAAAGATCATGACGACTAACAATACATTTACTTATTCAAATGTGATAACCGTTCCCGGTAAAACGAAAGGCGGGGGTGGAAATCCTAATAACCGTGAAGCAGACGACAGTGTTATTACAACAGCTGTTTCGATGAAAATGATTCAGCCAACAAATACAATGACAAAGAAAGTAACAGTTGGACCTAACCCTAACAATGGTAATTTCTGGTTCAGCGTAAATGGAATTGAAAAAGAAACGATCGCCACATTATTTACTATTGATGGCAAGCAGGTAAACCAGTTCCGTATGGTAAACCAGCAGCAACAGCATGTAAACGGCATTCGTACGGGGATATATCTATTGAAAATTCCGGGATTTGAAACTCAAAGAATAATTGTAAATGGAGGAGGAAATGTAATCGCACCTGCTACGCAGATCAAAAATAATATAAAGAACTAATTGAGCATAAGACATCCATTAACAAGCCGGCACTCATTTCAATGAGTGCCTTTTGGGTTGTTTCTTTTTAAGCCCGCTAATTGGCACCCCAATTCAAATCTTATCCGTTTCGTTAGAAAAGATTTTTCGAATGGTATTCCTGTAACGCATCTTTGCCATGATAAAATAACATTATGAAAATCGCTTTATTACAGCCTTATGTCTACTGCCCTTTTCCAAAGGATCATTTTCCCAACAGTTGGGTACCTTAGCTTTGCTATGGATCGACAAAGTAACAAATGATGACTATAAAATTGAAGTAAAGCAATTTCCATAACTTTAAAATAGCCTCCCACTCAATATTTACATATGAAAGCGTTTCTTCATCCCACTGCGATATGCTCATTAATAGTCATTTTTCTAACTTTTGGCTGTAATCATAAAATGGGTTTCAAGAAAAATCTTGAAACCGGCCTTAGCGCAACGTATAAATATATTGAACCAGATAAACTATTAATGGTGATGAACGATGAAGTGATCAATCACACTGATATCCCTATAGGAGAGAAATTTATCATTGTAAATGATGGAGTCGACGGGTTGGTTTCAAAAAATGGTAAAGTGAAAGTAGGCTGCTACTTGAAGATCGCTGACCAGGCCGGCAATACATTGCTTGAAGAAAAAGATCTGTTTGCAAATAATGATGAGTTTTTAGCAAAAGATGCCCGTTTGCTTAAATGTACTGTCACTACAGGAGAACCAATGAAATGGGAAGAAAATTATATGGTATCAGTTTCCTTTTGGGATAAACAAGGAAAAGGACGGATAGATAATAAAGTAACTATAAAAGTGATTGATATACCTTGATGGTTAACGACCCGATGGTAAGGTTTCCTTTTTAGGAATGTTCAATGGCCGGGGCAACATTTATGTGTTGCCTCTTTTTATTAATGATATTCTACCTGTCCATCCATTTTTTAAATAAGGGGGCTTTTTCCCGGCTAATATCGATTTCCATTTTCAATGGCGGTTTTATTTGCACCATTAGTTTCTGGTTGCCGTGCGGTTTAACAGAATGAACAGAATTGATATGAATAATGGCTTGCCTGTTTGCACGGAAAAATAAAAGAGGGTCCAGTACCTCTTCGATGTCTTCCAATGCAGAGAAATCATAAATAAGTTTATCGCCATTGAACGTATATATATAATTAAGATTGTCTTTAAAGAATACAGCGATATCCCTGGTTTCTACTGGTGTCCATTTGCTATTGCTACTGATAATAAACCTTTCCTTGTATTGCTGCTTAACTGCTGAAGGATTGGTAAAGTATTTAACCAGTTGCTGAAGATCACCGGCGACAAACGATTTATTCTCCTTCATGCTTCTTACTTTGTCTATTGCTCTTTTCAATTCTTCTTCCTGTACAGGCTTTAACAAATAATCCACGCCATTTACTTTAAATGCACGAATGGCATACTCTTCATAAGCCGTACAAAAAATTACAGGGCATTGCAAAGTGAATTGATCAAATAATTCAAAACTCAATCCGTCACTGAGCTTTATATCCATGAAAAGCAGGTCTGGTTCTGCATTGTTCATGAACCATTTCCTTGCAGCTTTCAGGCTGGGTAATACGTCCAGCACCTGTACATCGTTTGCTACCGATGTAATACTAACTTGCATTTCCTCAGCAATAAGACTTTCGTCTTCTATTATCAATGCTTTCATAACAAAGGAATTTTAATTGTGAAGTATTTTTCGTCCTCTTTTATCTCCATCGGTTTATCGGAATAATATCTATATAAAGTTTTTAAACTTGCAAGTCCTTTTTTATTACTCGTTTCTACTATATGATAGCGTTGTAAATTATTTCTTACAACTATACAATCATCTTCGGTATATATTTCGATCACCAGTGGGCTTTCTTTATCGGCCGTATTATGCTTGATGGCGTTTTCCACCAGGTTTTGAAGAGTTACCGGGGCAATATATTTATTGAACCAGGATTCATCCACATTAATATTTACCTCTAATCCTTCTTTGAAACGAATTTTTTGTAACTCTATAAAAGTTTTTACAAAATCCAGTTCATCCTGTAATCTTACCAATTCCTGCTCACCGCTTTTTAAAACATACCTGTATACTTTGCTCATGCCATCCAGGAAAATGGTTGCGGTTTTAGAATCAGTTTTAATTAAACTACGTAATGAAGTAAGTGAATTAAATAAAAAATGTGGATTCAGATGTTGCTTTAAACTTTCATATTGGACCAATGTCTTTTCTTTTTCCAATCCTTCAGCTTTTGTTTCAAGTGTCAGAATTTGCTTCTGTTTGTTTAGCCTGAAACGATAAAACAAAAACAAAGCCGATGTTATTATGAACCCGATGAGCATCCAAAACCAAATGGTTTTGAAAAATGGGGTTTTGATCGTAAAACTAAAAGCGGCTTCTTCTGATTGCCAGCCCTTGTTCTTTCCAGTTGCTCTTACCCGAAAAGTATAATCGCCAGGAGACAGGTTATTATAGATAGCTTCATGATTTTCACCAGAAACTGTCCAATCAGCTTCGGCATCGTCCAATTTATACTCAAGGTCATACGGAAATACTTCCTTATCGGTGATGATCCCAAAACGAAAACGCAACGTATTTTCTTTTGATTTCAATTCTATTTTATCATTGAATAAAATTTGGAAATCCTTCCCGGCAGCAGTTAACTGGCTTATCTGTGGTTTTTTTACAACCGGTATGGTAGAAAGTCGTTCCGGAAAAAACTCAACTATCTCATTATTGATCGTACCGAAAATATTTCCATTGAAACGCTTTGAAATATGATTATAATAGTTTTGATTGCTTTCACTGTAAGGGACTTTAAAATTAGAGAACCGGTTGGTCAAAGGAGTATAGACAGACACTTTATTATAAAGTAATGTCCAGGCCCTGCCTGAATTATCTATTTTTCCGGTTCGTATCCTGTTACCTGTAAGACCATCCGTTTCATCCCATAATTTGATTTCTTTCGTATGGTGGTTATATCGATAAAGACCTGCACCCCTGTTGAATACCCATATATTCCCGGCACTATCCGCATCAATGGATGCAATAATACCGGCCTCACCTTTCTCAGTCCTTACAATTCTAACTCGTGTCAGATTTTTTTCATTATCAAGGAAAGCAATATGATGATTTGCAGCGATCATCCATAGTTTATGATCAGGCGCCAGCATAAGCCGGCTTATAGCAATTCTAACGGAAGTATCTTCCTGGAATTTTATCAATTGGGTTTTGCCAATGCTATAATTCCAGTAAAGTAATTGTTTGCTATTACTAAAATAAATAACCGAGTCGCTATCAAATACTATTTCGGTACACCTGAAGTCTTTATATTCAGCCGGTAAAAGATTAAATGCAGAAATTTTCCGGCTTTCCCTGTTTAACTGCCATGCACCGGTTGTAGTTGTAATGATAATATTCTCCCTGAAAAAACGAATAGCATTACATCCCCCGGGCTTAAGCCCTTCGTTGTTAGATTCAACTTCATTTAAACTATATGCCTCATATTCCTCATTCAGCGGGTTATAGTGAATAAGGAAAGAAGAACCTGTAACCAGCCAAAAACTTTTATCGACCGGGTCTTCTTCCGCAACCTGAATTGATGTTTCTGTTAACTCTTTTATTTTTTCAGGCAATCGCAAATGATTGTAATTGATCCTCCCGGGATTGCATTTTGAAATACCTCCGTGAGTACCCAGCCATATTGTACCATCATCATCCTGGAATGCCGTCCAGAAAAATTTTGCACCAATGGTACGTTGATCATCAGGTTTATGCTCCAGCTTGTGCATTTTATTATCAGCCATATCAATCACAAGCATTTCAAAAGTCAGGCTGCTAAGCCATAATCTTTTATTTTCATCCTCAAATAAAGTTGCTATATCAGCAAAGGGCATTACAGAACTGATATTGATCCTCTGAAGAATTTTTCGTGATGCAGGATCAAATAAAACAGCCTCCTTCCGGGCATAATTAAAAAACCAAAAATTACCAGATCTTGCTTTCGTCAGCGCTGATACACTCTCCCGCACAAATAGCGAATCTGACGGATTGGTTTTAAAACTCTGAATCGAGTTTTTTGGAATATCATAATACATCAACCCAAACCTTGTAGCCATCCAGATCCCATTGCCAGAAGGATCAGCCAGTAAACCATTCTTCCTTATTTTATAAAAATTCAGTGAATCCCCGTACTGGGTCAGCTTTATTGTTTCTTCAAAGCTGTTTTTATCGCTGTTAAACCTGAATACAGACCAGTCACCTGCTGTCCATACATCGCCATTTTTATCACAGGCTATATTATAAAAATTGTTGCCGGTGCCCATACTCCTGATCGGGTAATTATTAAAAATATCGTTGGCCGGTTGGTAACAGAAAACGCCATTATCAGTACTTCCCCATATATTTCCTTTCTTATCCTCGCAAAGGCTATGCACCACTTCGTTCAGCATGGAATTCGGTCCTTTGCGTTTTTTATAAACGTAAAAATTAGATCCGTCAAAACGATTGAACCCGTTATAAGTTCCGATCCATAAAACTCCACGACTATCTTTCAAAAAGCAATTGACGATGTTGTCACTGAGGCCTTCCTTTTCTTTAATGTGATTAAAAATATAAGTGGAAGATTGAGCGAATAGTTCAGCACTAGTTATAAACAATAAAAATATAATGGCGGCCTTTTTCATTGCTATTTCAAAATACCAACAAAAGCGATGAAGACCAAAATGAACGGATACGAAAATGATATTGGAGCCCCCAAAACGGATAAAGATGCCAGTGAAGCGAATGCCACCCGCGGTGAGGCAGATGGCATCAACATTACACTTAAATGACTTATTGATAACTTACACTCCACTCATGAACAAGGCCCTGGCCAGGATAAGTGGATTTATATTTTTGAATCGTTCTGTCCGAACCAGCGATAAAAGTGTTGATCTTGTGATAGCTCAAAACACCTGATGCGTCAAATCTTTTGAATTCAGAGATTTCTCTTTGTGGTATTTTGCCCGCAAAACCCTCAATGCCATAATAGCTAATGAGGTAGGTACCAGTTCCAAGATTCTTTACATCTGCATTGTAATAATATTCGGTTACATCATTCAATATGCCGTTATAATAGTTCTTAACCGTTACAGGATTTCCGGTAGGGTTGGTCACAAAGTCTTCATACACCTCACCGTTGGCATAACTTTCTTTCATCCTGATCATATAACCGGAATTATCATACTCATATTCATAGTTGTAGGCAACCACTCCAGTTGCTGACCTAGAAACAGAACTAATCATTCTGCCAGATGCATTAATAGAATACTCATCCGTACCCAGTAATTTATCATCGGAAATTCTTTTTCGTGTCACTTTTATCATGGAAGGCAGGTACTCAATATTCCATGAGTTAGTTGCCGATTCAACTTTTATAACCTTGCCCTGCGCATCGTAGCTGTATTTCTTGAAATCGCCGTTGGTTAGATTCTTTTCTTCAACTACTTTTTTTTGATTAGTCGGGGAAGGCGCAGAAATTTCTGAAGTTTCTTTTTTACAGGAAGCGGCGAAAATTAAAATTATCATTATTGCCGCGATGGTTTTAATCTGTTGCATGGTTTGATTTTATTTTAGGCCACAAAAATTGTTTGAGTTTGTAGAACGGTAAAATATAATCAGGTGAAGTGTTAAAAAAAGCAACCTAATAGGGTATCTCCCGAGTTGAATCGAATTTTCATGGGACTAAAAAGGCTAACATGATATAGTCATGCTGTTTCGCCGAAGCTTCAGGGATTTATTGATAACGGAGAAGACAACACTCCTCTTTCCCATTTAAGCATTCAATTTATCCGTTTCACCGATTCATTTATTCCGATCGCTTTACTTCATTTTTATTTCCTTTTTCTGCAGGCAATCTTTGGATCAGAAAAATAAATTTTAAAAAAAACTGCAATTATGAAAAAGTTGTTCACCATTCTCTTCTCCTCTTTTTTTATGAGAGCCTTTTTGTTTACCTGTCCATCCACTTTTTGAATACAGGAGATTTTTCACGGCTCATATCTATTTCAACTTTGTCATTTGGTGCTTTAAGTTTCACTAATAGCTTTGAATTCTCAATTGATTTTACCGACTGTATTGCATCGATATTGATAATAAATTGACGGTTGGCCCGGTAAAATTGGCTGGGATCCACCAAATCTTCCACTTCATCAAGTGTATTAATTTCAACCAGGTATTTATCACCGTTGAACAGGTAGATATAATTCAATACGTCTTTTGCAAACATGGCAATATCTTTTACAGCTACAGGCATCCATTGATTGCGAATGTTTACAATAAAGCGTTGCTTATACTTATGAGAAATACTTCCGGGATTGGACAGACTTTTTATTAACTCTGCCATATCAACGGCTGCAGCAACCGTTCTGTTAATAATACTTTTGCATTTGTCGATTGCTTTTTTCAGATCTTCCTCTTCAACAGGTTTCAAAAGATAATCCACCCCATTCACTTTAAAAGCCCTGATCGCATATTCGTCGTATGCTGTTGTAAAAACAATTGGACAATGAAGATTGAATTGTTCAAGAAGATCAAAACTTACACCATCGCTCAATTGAATATCCATAAACAAAATATCCGGCTCTGCATTAGCGCCGAACCATTTTCTTGCAACCTTAAGACTTGGTAAAATACCGATCACTTCTATTTCTTCATCCACTTTTTTGATCGTATTTGCCAGCGTCCTTGCAATTATTTCTTCATCCTCGATAATTAAAGCTTTCATAATTCAATTTTAAATTTAATGACAAGATCATATTAATGGTATCCTGATCAAAAAATGATCTTGCTGTTCTTCAATGATCAACGGCTTATCAGTTAAATATCGATACAATGACCGGAGATTCGATAAGCCCTGCTTATTAGATGATTCCACAACTTGCTTCCTTTGAAGATTGTTTTTTACAACCAGGTATCCGTTTTCAGTGTACATATCAATCACAAGGGGAGATTCAACATCAATGATATTATGCTTAATTGCATTCTCGACCATGTTTTGCAATGTTACCGGGGGAATTTTTTTATGCAGATCATCCTCTTTAATATTTATGTATACCTGTAACCCGTCTTTAAACCTGGTCTTTTGCAGAGAGATATAGGCTTGAACAAACTCAAGCTCTTCCTGTACTGGCACCACCTCGCTATCACGGCTTTTTAATATATAGCGATAGATCTTTGACATCTGTTTTAGAAAAATCCCCGCCAGCTGCTGATCGGCTTCAATTAATCCCGATAAAGAAGAAAGCGAATTAAACAGGAAATGCGGGTTCAGTTGTTGTTTGAGGCTTTCAAACATTACCAATGCTTTTTCTTTCTCCAGCATTTGTGCCTTTGACTGCAAAGAATGTATTTGCCGCTGCTTATTCATCCTGAATCGATAAAGCACGATAACCAATGTTGCCAGTAAAATTAAAACTGTGATCCAAAACCATTTTGCCTTGTAAAAAACGGTAGCAATATGGATCTTTAATTTTTTTTCATCATTACCCCAGTTATTGATGTTGGATGTGGCTTTATATAAAAATGTATAGCTACCACCGGGCACATGGGTATACACTGCTTTTGGATCTTGTGTGTAATGCCAGTCATCATCAAAGCCTTCCAGTTTATAGGCATACCATGTCTGAGATGAATTAATATAATTGACCGCTTCCAATCCAATCGCAAAAAAATCTTCATTTGGTTTCAATGAGATCGACAGCTCTTTATCGGGTGCTAAATATCTTCTTTTGTCAAGTACATCTATCCACGAAATATAAAAACCATATGCTGAAGGCTTAGGTTTGAATAATTCCGGCCTGAAACGAACAAATCCCTTGGTTGTCGGCATCATGACCTCACCACTTCTTAATCTATAACCGGAGTGTTCAGTAAAAGAACTGCCGGTAAGCCCGTTTGATTCATCAAAAAAACTTTCAGCTCTTCTTTGCTCATCAGTGACATATAAACCCTTAGCAGTGCCAATCCATAAACGGTTCAGGGAATCAATCGCCAATGGCCCGGTATAGTTTGTATTAAAAAAAGTTTTGTCATCAAGCCACGTATATTTTTCGTTTTTAAGGTCTATCCCGGTTACGCCATTAAAAGTACTAACCCAGATTATGCCATTCTTATCTTCCTTAATGTCGATAACAGTATTACCAATTATTGTGTTTTTTGTTGAATCATTATTGAACCACCTTCTTGTCTGTCCGCTTGCTTCATCTGCCATGATCAGGCCATTACCGTTGCAACTGATCCATAATCTCTTTTTACTGTCTTCGAAGACGATCCTTGCACCAAGACCTGTATATTGTTTTAGCAATGGATGATCTTTAATGCTACTGAATTTGCCGGTAGCACTAGTATAAAAATATAGGCCATCATAATCTTTTGTACCAAACCATACCCTGCCCTTGCTATCGGCATTGGCACTGAAATAAAAAGCGGCCGGTATAGAATCCGCGATCGTGTAATATCTTAATTGCTTCTCACCCGGTGTATAGCTATTGATACCACGTCCGGTAGCAATCCATATTATTCCATTATTATCTTCTGTTATACCTCGCACAGAATTATAATAGATTCGGTCTGATTTTCCCGGTTCATTTTTCCATGTAGTGTACGTGCCGATCCCCGGATCAAAACGGCTTATCCCATTGCTGGTGGCAAACCATAAATTTCCTGATCGATCCTCAAGCATGGCTCTTCCAAAAGAATTGAGCTTTCCTTCCGGTAAAGGATACAATGAAGAAAAGAGTTGATCTTGCGGATCAAAATAGACGATGCCATTCACTCCTCCCATCCAAACAATTCCATCCTTCGATATATAAGCAGATGTTAAAAGGCTGTAGCTGGTGCCTTGTTGAATTGAATCATTAAGAAAATATTGCAGGTTGCCGGTAACCGAATTAGCCTTAAGCATACCGGTCAATGAAGTTGTGATCCAGGTATTACCTGAATTATCACAGACAAGATCAGTATATGTTGATCCCTTGCCGGTAGACCGGATCCGTGAATCGTCTGATACTATTGTTGCCTTACGAGTGGAGGGGTCAAACATTATTAATCTTAAGTTGGTAATATCACACAGCCATACTTTGCCGTTCTTATCGATATCAAGCTTATACGCCTGGAAGTTCTTGCCCGTGGGCACCTCTATATATTCTGCTTTTTGAGTAAATACATTATATATTATATAACCGCTATTTGACCCGATATATAAATCGTTTTCATGCATGCGAAGGATGTTGCGGGCATAGGTCTTAATAATATTGTTAACTGAGTCAAGTCTTATCAGCTTTTCAGACTCAGGTTGATAAATAAATAATCCTGCTCCTGTAAGAAGATATAGTTTTTTATCAGGGCCGGGCACGATATTCTGTATATAAATACCTTTTAGCTTATCATGTCTGATAAAAATATCCTTATTGAAATCATATTCATACAAACCGAAATCAAAACCAGTCCATAACCGTCCTTCGGTATCACTGGCCACTGTCCAGGGAATTCCTTCAGGGATCGAAGTGCTATCGCCTGGTATTTTGGTGAACCGTTTAGTCGTTTTTCCATTATATCGATTCAAGCCTCCGAGTGTACCAAACCACATGTAGCCATATTTATCCTGCGTGATACAACTGATAAAATTGTCGTTCAAGCCATCTTTTGTACTTACAAAATGAAAATTCAAACCAGGCGACTGTCCAAACAATGCGCCTGACAGGAATAAAACCGAATTAAAAAATATGATGCGGAGAATACTCACTCTTCCAAAGTAAGAACAAAATCGGCTGAGGCAAAAAAACCGATCAACTTCCTGCAAACACGATGTTGAAGTGTAGTAAATCAAATTTTAAGTGTAACCCAATTCAGTGAGCAGATTTGTAAGTTGATAAAGACGCCAAATACCGCCTCAGCCGTCATTCACATTTAAAATCTTCTTTTCTACATTCTAAATAAAAACTAAACACCCTTGCAGGATAAATTTTTAAACAGATGTTTTGAAGGCAAATTTTACAGCAACAAAAACATAGCATAATGAAAAAAATTCTGTTTTTCTTATCCGTAATGATCTTCGGATCATTTGCAATATTGCAACTCCTAATAACCAGCCAAAAGTAGCAGACAATTCAAAACTTTAACCGTTAGAATATTTAAACAAACCTTTTATAATGAACACACCTGTTTATGCCCCGCTTTCAGACATGATCCTTGAACAAGGGCCCGAGCAAAAAGATTACCTATCAATCAACCGTATATTTCAATCTCAGTATGCACATGATCGTAAAAGTTTCATTGACCGATTCTCGACAATGAGAAATAAAGTAAAAGCCTTTCATGACAAAAGATCGATCGCAGGGTTTTGTTACTTACAACCCTATGGTTATGCCGGCGATTTCGAATTGATCGATCGTCTTTATACAGGATATATAAGCGACGATCCTGCAATTTCTAACTGGGATGCTTTTGCCCAGGCTCAACCTGCTGCAGTGGCTGTTAGAAATCGAAAAGCATATTTTATAAATCTGTTGGAAAGGAAGAGACCTCTTCGTGTCTTAAATATCGCCAGCGGTCCTTGCAGAGATATAAAAGAATATTATGAAAGGCATCCGTTATCTGCCACAGAAATAGATTGCGTAGAAGTTGATGGTCGCGCAATTGAATTCGCAAAGAATTTACTAAGCTATGTTAGAAGCGTACATTTTATTCAACAAAATGTAATCAGTTTCAAAATTGAAAAAGAATATGACCTGGTATGGTCGGCGGGTTTGTTTGATTATTTTAATGATAATCTTTTTGTCAGGATATTATCTAAACTCATTAGAAGGTTACCAGGAAAAAGCGAGATAGTTATCGGCAATTTTTCAGATAACAATCCTAACCGTGCATTTATGGAAGTAGGAATGAACTGGCATTTGCATCACCGAAGTCCTGAACAATTAATACATCTTGCAATAAGAGCCGGAGCTTCGGATTGGAATTTGAGAGTGGAAAAAGAACCCGAGGGTATTAATTTGTTCCTTCATCTTTCAAAAAAGGCATAGGGGCTTCTAAAGCGATCAATATGCATTTATAGTTTAAAGATTAATAGTAAGATTTCGAGGGACTTTTTAATGATGGAGGCAACATCATGTATCTTGCCTCCTTGGTATTAATGCTTTACCGATCCATCCATTTTTTGAATTCCGGGCTTTTTAATCGACTCATGTCAATTTCCAGCTTGTGATTTGGTTCTTTCAAGCGAATAATAAGTTTTGAATTCTCTACCGGCTTCACTGATTGTATCGCATCAATATTAATAATGAACTGACGGTTGGCCCTGTAAAAGTGTTTGGGATCCAATAACTCTTCCACTTCTTCCAGTGTTACATAATCGATCATGTACTTTTCTCCATTGAACAAATAGATATAGTTAAGCACTTCTTTACAAAAACAGGCAATGTCTTTTGTATTCACCGGCATCCATTGATTACGAACATTCACAATGAATTTCTCTTTATACTTTGAAGATGTGGCAGGATTACCCAATGATTTTATTAATGTAGCTATATCTGCCGGTGGGACCTCTTTACTATCAGTAAGCTTTCTGCATTTCTCAATTGCCGCACTCAATTCATTTTCTTTCACTGGTTTTAACAGGTAATCAACTCCGTTTACACGAAAAGCCCTTATTGCATATTCATCATAAGCTGTAGTAAAAATAACAGGGCATTTCAAACTGAAATCATTAAAAATATCAAAACTGACACCATCACTCAATTGTATATCCATAAACATCAGGTCTGGTTCGGCATTTTCACCTAACCAGCGCCGTGCTGTTTTAAGACTAGGCAAAATAGTAACAACTTCCACATCACTGGCCACTTTTTTTATCTTGCTCAACAAAACGTTTGCAATTATTTCTTCATCTTCGATTATTACTGCTTTCATAAAAATTAATTTATATCAAAGGAATTTTGACCGTGAAATCTTTTGTTGATTCTTCTACATGAACTGTTTTTCTGCTCAGGTATTTGTACAGGTTTATAAATTGGGCTAATCCTTTTTTGTTAGAGGTTTCTACCATATTTTTTTTCTGTAAAGTATTTCTGACAACAAGATAGTCTTCCTCGATAAAAATATCGATGACCAGCGGAGACCCTGCATCAATGATATTATGTTTGATCGCATTTTCGATCAGGTTTTGTAAGGTTACCGGCGCAATTTTATAATGAAAGTATTCATCCGGCACATTTATATTTATGATCAAACCTTTTTTAAACCGGGTCTGCTGCAAGTTGATATAGAGTTGCACGAATTCCGTTTCCTCTTTTAATGAAACTGTTTCATTATCTCCATTTTTTAAAATATACCTGTAAATGCCTGACATCTGTTCCAGGAAGTTTCCCGCTACCTGCTGGTCTGTTTCTATCAAACCAGATAAAGAGCTGAGGGAATTAAAAAGAAAATGAGGATTGAGCTGCTGCTTCAGGCCCTCATACATCACCATTGCTTTTTCTTTCTCCAGCAACTGTGTCTTTGCATTTAATTCGTACAACTGTTTTTGCTTTAAGGCCCGGTAACTATATAAGTAATAAAGTATGCCTGCCAGTAGTAATACAACGCTGATGATGAACCAATAGGTCTTATAAAAAACAGTATTCAGTTTTACGGTGAACTGTTTTGGAGTTATTTCTTCCCAATTGTTATTGACAGTTGATGCCTTATACAAAAAAGTATATTTCCCGCCCGGCACATTTGTATAAACAGCTTTAGGATCTTTTGTATAATGCCATTCATCTTCGAAGCCTTCCAGCATATAGGCAAACCAGCTTTCCCCTGGGTTGACATAGTTGAGTGCAACAAGGTTAAATGTGAAGGAATTCTCTTTTGCTTTTAAATGCAATACGGTATTTTGCTCCTCCTCAGTGATCGCCGGATAGTCTTTATTGAAAACTGAATATCCTGCCATGTAAAACTCAGGCTTTGTTTGTTCCTGCCGGAAATTGGCGGGATTAAAAAGAATATAGCCGTTATTAGTAGGAAAAACTATCTCTCTATTCTGCAATTGAACACCTCCATGCTCCGGAAATCCAACGGAAGGCAATCCGTCATTTAATGTAAATGTTTTAAAATGTTTGCGATCCTTGTCCAACATCATCAAACCTCCACTTACACCAAACCATATCCTGTTAAAACTATCGACCACCAGCGGAGAAGCCCAGTTACCTACCAATCCATTTTTATTGTTGAAGGAAATGATAGAATCCTTTTCTGAATCAATACCAGAGATACCGTTAAACGTGGTGACCCATATAATTCCGTTTTGATCTTCTTTAATATCCACGACCTGGTTACCAACAATATTCTTGTAACCAGGCTCTGTAGCAATATACTGCCTGGTATTCCCATTCTTCTTATCAAGCATTACCACCCCTTTACGACTGAATGATATCCACAACCTGTTTTTACTGTCCTCAAATACATAAGATGCAGGAGTGATCTTTGAGTATTTTTTTAACTGGGGGTGATTGGAAATGTTTTGAAATTTTTTTTCGTTACATGAATACCAATACACAGTTGCACTGTCATTCGTGCTAAACCAAATATTACCACTGCGATCCTTATTGATAGAATTGTAAAAACTCAGTGGCAGATCTTTTGAACCGATAAACTCCATTTTCTTCGTGTAGTTATTATACCGGTTCACTCCATTGGCGGTTCCGATCCATATATTATTTTCATCGTCGCACAGAATAGAGCGGACAAGGTTGGAATAAATAACCGGTACCTTTCCTTCGTCATTGCGCCAGCTCGTATATTCTCCTGTTCGTAAGTTATATCTGGTAACACCATCATGATTGCCCATCCACAGGTTTCCTTCTTTGTCTTCTGTTACTGCTCTTCCCACGGCTCTTTCCCTTTCATCTAACCTGTCAGGAAAAGGAAAAACGGTTTTAAAGAAATTTTTATCTGGTTCGAAATAATTGACGCCTCGTATATCGCATCCCAACCAGATGATACCATTCTTATCCTGGAAAATGCTGCGATAATTATTACCTGACGGCGAAGACGCCAGGTACTTATTATGTAAATGTTTTATAAAACTATTATTGCTATCTAGGTATTGAAGCAAGCCATCGATAGCTGTTACCACCCAGATCCTGTTTTTATTATCTGCTATTATATCCATTACATTCATTGGCTGCGTATTTACAGATGATGACAGGAACCGGTCATAGATCTCTGTTTTTTTAAGATCCGCTGATAGTTTCACAAGTTTTACTTCACCAAATGTTCCCAGCCAGATGTTACGGTTTTTGTCAATAGCGATCGTCCTAATGGGAGTTTTGCTCAGCACAGACAGAGGTACCAGCATACTCTCATTTGTTTTAATACTAAGTATCACAATCCCGTTGTTAGTCGCCATGAACAAGGAATCATTTTTTACAACTACGTCATTAACGTTATTTCCTTTTAAGGCTTCGTGTGATAACAGTGCAGATAGTCCGTAATTAAAAATTGCACCGGTGTTTATATTATAACGGATGAAACCACGATTCGTTGCAACGTATAAAACACTATCACCATAGCTGACGATCTTCAGTATATACAGATCTTTAAAAAGTGGTACTCGTCTGAATGTTGAGTTGTGAAAATTGAATTCAGTAAGGCCGGTTTCATAGCCGATCCATAACCTTCCTTTATTATCACTATGAATGGTCCTGGGCTGGCTGGTGTAAGGAGAAGTGATATCACCTGCGATATTGGTAAAATGTTTTACTGTCTTTCCATCAAACCGGTTAAGGGCGCCTACAGTACCGATCCATATATATCCATATTTATCCTGGCCGATACACCTGACAATGCCATCATGTAATCCATCCTCCAAACCCAGCTTATGAAAATTGAGCGAGCTGTATTGTGCAGCTGCATTCAAAAAAATTAAAAATGATAAGCAGAATAATACGGTGCTTGTTATGGCTCGGTTTGCTTTCATCAGTTCCACCAAGCTATGCAAAACGGGTTATTTGGGCAAGTTTACAATGGTGATATGCAAAAAAATGAATTGAGCTGCACAAAATTTCAAACGAAATGCAGCCAGGACAAACTGAGCGAACACAGTACTGCCTGTATCGTATTTTTTCTAACAGCAACCGGCTACTACATTTCATTTGAAAATAAAATCACATCGCATAAGATTATTGGCACATGACAACCATAAACTTTTATTCGCTTTAATACATTTTCATTTTTGAGTTGTAATTGAAAAAATAAATGCAACCCTTTTACAAGCACAAAAAAAATTAAAATGAAAAAGTTAAGTTTATTCTTCGCAGTTCTTTTCACGGCATTTTGTATAAATGCGCAAAATGTATCCATTAATAATGATGGCTCAACTGCAGCAAGCAGCGCAATGTTGGATGTAAAAAGCACAACAAAAGGCTTTATGATGCCCCGGGTAACATCGGCACAACGTACTACTATTGCATCACCTGCTCTTGGTCTTTTAGTTTTCGACACAGATACAAAAACCATCTGGACTTATGATGGCAGCGCCTGGAAAAATTTATATAACAATGGTGGTGGCGGAAGTTTAACTCTTCCATACAGTCAATCAGTGAATGTGGCTGGAAATGCCTTCAGCATTACCAACTCAGCTGGCGGTGCTATTGAAGGCATCACCAACGTAGCTTCTTCAAATGGTATCAGGGGCATCGCAACTATTAATGGATCAAATGGTGTATATGGTGGGACTACTGCTTCAAACGGGGTTGGTGTTAGAGGCGAATCCAATACAGGAACAGGTATAATCGCATATGGTGGTTCAGGTATCGGATTAAGTGCATCGAGTTTATCAGGTACTGGTATCTACACCAGCAGCACTTCTGGCTTGGCGTTAAATGTAAATGGTAATTTAAAAATTGCCGGTGGCAATACAAATCCAAGCAATGGAGCAGTACTTACAAGTGATGCAAGTGGTAATGCAACCTGGAAGTCTAACCGTATCGGTTTTCATGCCTTAGGAATTAATACTTCACATGATGACTTACAGTCAGGCAACTGGTATACAGTAATTTTTTCAAGCGAAGCTTATGATTTTGCAAACAACTTTGCAGCTTATGGCGGCACCGCCATTCCGGCGCCGGTTGATGCCAGCACTTTTGCAGTTCCCATCACCGGAGTTTATCATCTTGAATCATACCTTTCTCTTCGGATAAACGGTCAAACTGCGGCCGAAGTGTCAGCTTCAATAAGAATAAAAATCGTCCGAAATACTTCCACATTCTATATAGAAACACTCCCGGCTGTGGAAAAAAACTACCACAGCTGGTTTGATGCCACCTTCGTTTTGTTCAAAATCTCCAGTGATTATCTTTTACAACCTGGCGACAAGGTTTCCGTGGAAATAACTCATTATAATGATGATGGAGCAAATGCTTCAATAGAACATGATTATAATTACCGTTTCAGCGGACGCTTGGCAATCCCATATTAGAATTAAAATATCTCATCACTTTTAATTTCTATTTATGAAAAAAATAATTCTATCCATAATAACGCTGTGTCTGATCAACTTTGGGTTTGGTCAGCTTAAAGTGGAAACGGGTGCCAATTGGCTTATCACCGGTAATGCCAGTATTGTGCTGCAGGATATGGACCTTGTAAACGATGGTCTCATTAATGGTGGTATGGGAAGCTTCCGGTTCATTGGATTTCAAAACTCCACTATAAGCGGCAACAGCACGTCATTATTTTATATTATGGAAATGGCGAAAACAAATAGTGCAAAGGTCACATTGAACAGGAACATAAATATCAGTTACTCTGTCAACTTTGTTTCAGGGCAAATCGAGTTGAATGGCAACAATATTTTTCTTGCATCTGCTGCTTTTTTATCAGGAGAAAGCGAATTGAACAGGGTCACAGGAGTTAATGGAGGCTATGTACAGATCATACAAATCCTTTATACCCCAAATATGGCGAACCCCGGCAATCTGGGGGCCTTTATTACCAATGCCACCGATCTCGGTCCTGTAACGATTCGCCGTGGATACACTGCAAAAAACGGGACAGGTTTGCCAACAAGCATCAATCGCTATTATGAAATAATTCCAACGAATAATACCGGGTTAAATGCAACACTGCGTTTGAAATATTTTGATGCAGAACTAAATGGCCAAACCGAAGCAGGCCTGGTCATTTATCAAAGCAATGATGGAGGTGCTAACTGGAGTAATCTTTCAAGAACAAGCAATAGTACCAGTGCCAATTATGTTGAAAAAACAACGATCAGCAGTTTTGGATTACAAACATTGGCCAATGATGTACAAACCACCAGCGGTGTAACAGGTCCTGTGTTTACAGGACAAAGAAAGAAAGCAACTGAGGTAACACTCAAATGGACATCACAAACAGAGACCAATATGAGCCGTTACCAGGTACAACGCAAACTTGATACTGAACTTGATTTTTCTGACCGTGCTTCTGTAAATACATTAGCTCCGGGGGGTAACAGTCTTTCTCCTTTAAATTATCAAAACATTGATGCCAATGCACACACAGGCAATTCATATTACCGTTTAAAAATTATTACTATTGATAATACATTCACTTATTCAGATGTAATAACGGTAGCTGGCAAAACAAAAGGTGTAAAAGGTGGCGGCAATCACAATTTTACTCTTTTGGATGAGGAAGAACCCTCAACAGCGAGAGTAATGAACAACAGTTCAGTCGCATCCAAGAAAATAACAGTGGGACCCAATCCTAACAATGGAAATTTTTGGTTCAGTATAAACGGGATTGAAAAAGAAACTATAGCCACACTTTATACGATCGATGGTAAACAAATAAACCAATTCCGTGTAGTGAATTTGCAGCAACAACATGTAAACAATTTGCGTAGCGGAATTTATTTATTAAAGGTTGCAGGGTTGGAAACGCAAAAGATAATTGTGAATGGGGGACGAAATGGTGGACAGCAATCAAAGCAAATAATTACCGATAATATTAAACTTTAATCAGAAAATAAGAACCGGGTACAATTAACCAAGGCACTCATTTCCATGAGTGCCTTTCTATTTCAAAGCAGTCATCACTTCTTCTTTTCTCCGGCGGCTCACTTCTACTTTACTGTTATCTTTTAATACAGCAAAACCGTCATGATCAATAAATGAAATGAATTTTTTATTTACCAAATGGCTTTTATGCGTACGAATAAAATTATGGGGAGAAAGAAGCGTATCATACTCACCGAGTGTTTTTGAAATAAGATAAGTACGGTTCTTATCCGTAAAAAATTTTGTGTAATTACCAACGGCTTCACACCTGATAATTTCATGGGGCATTAGGAAGTGGACACCTTCCTTTGTTGGCAATGCCAAACGGAACTCTTCTGGCGAAGGAGCCTGGATGTTATGCATAATATTTTTTAACAGATCGAATTGCTGGCGATAATCTTCATGACTTTCCAAAAACCGGTGAATAGATGACTGCAGTTCTTCTGTATCGATAGGTTTTAGCAAATAATCAAAGGCGCTAAAACGTATTGCCTGGATAGCGTATTCATTATAAGCAGTCGTAAAAATGATCTTGAAATTTTTGTTGGGTAATTTTTCCAGCAATTCAAAACCGTTTATGTGTGGCATCTGAATGTCGAGGAAAACTAATCCAGGTTGCCATACATGGATCATTTCTGCAGCTTTTCGCGAATCATTGCAGACAAATACCTGTTTTATTTCAGGAACTGTTTTTTCGATCATCAGTCGCAGGGCATCTGTGGCCCTTTCTTCGTCGTCAATTAAAAGTACTTTGAGCATGATCAGTTATTTTGAATTGGAAAAATGATTTCTACCCTGGTTCCTTTTGCGTTGCCGTTCTCATCTTTAAGGTCAACTATCTGCATAGAGCCATGGTTGCCATTTCCATTCCCCATTGCTTTCAATCTTTCTATTGACACAGCTATGCCTTTACTGGTATGTTTATTCCCCTGGCCGGCAGCAAGCTTTACTTCATTTGACCTGTCCCTGCCAATACCGTTGTCTTCAACAACACATTGAATGCACTCATCTTTCTCAGAGAATTTTACAGTCAATAGCCGCTCGCCTTCCTTATGCATCAGTCCATGCCAGATCGCATTCTCAACAAATGGCTGTATCAACAAAGTGGGAAGCTTTATTTCGTCCGTATCGATCTCATCATCACATTCAATGGTGTAATTGAATGAATCTTTGAAGCGTATTGATTCCAGTTCAATGTACAAAGTCAGTATTTCCAGTTCTTCTTTCAATGAAACATATTCCTTATCACTGTGCACTAAAATGGTTCTAAGCAATTTTGAGAACCGGGAAAGATATCTCGTCGCAATGATCTCCTCATTGGCCAGTATCATTTGCTGAATCGAGTTTAGTGCGTTGAATAAAAAGTGTGGATTCATTTGCAACCGCAGCGTCTGCAATCTTGTTTCCACCGCCTTTTGTTTGTTTTGTAGTGCTTCTATTCTTGCCTGCTGCTTTTCTTCTTCAGCCCGGATGCGCTGTATTTGAGTTGCACATAAGACGGCGATCGTAGAAAGCATTTTCAGGTGTTTCGCTGTAAAGAAATTTCTTTGATGATGTTCAATATTGATGGCTCCCAACACTTCATTGTCGTGTATAAGAGGAACACAAAGTTCGCTTAGCATTATTTTCCCATCGGCCGTAAAATATCGTTTATCTTTTGAGGTATCGTTTACAAGTACATTCTGTTTGCTTTCAACAGCTGCGCCAACGATCCCTTTGCCACGGGGTATGTAATAACTTGTCCTGTCCATAATTTCCTGCATCGATCCTTTGGAACCATAACCTGCTTTCTGGATCAATACATTTTTATCATCATTCCACAAGTAGATCATACAATCTTCAAACCCCAGTTTGCCGATCAGGTTCTTCGCAACATCCCAAAGTAATTCGTCAGTTTTGTAGCGGCTGTTGATTTGTGAAGCGAAATAGTTAATGACAAGCTCCGTTTCCAGTTCTTCCCTGTGTTTCTGCTGCTTTCGTTGATAATATTTAAATACATACCATATCAATAAAGAGCCGATCACAACTGCCAGTATTTTAAACCACCATGATTGATAAAAAGGTACTGCTACAACGATCGTAACTTCATTGCTTGCCTCCTGCCATGTTTTATTATCATTGCTGATCCTTACTTTGAAAATATATTTACCTGGCGGTAATGAGTTATAGCGAACCGAATTCTGATCAGCAAGCTTTATCCAATCTTTATCGATATCAATAAGTTTATATTCATAATAAGTACGCAAATGCGGGCTGAAATCCACACTGCCGAAATAAAAACTAACATGATTATCACCAGCCCGTAACCTGAATGTTTCGTTTCCGGAAACAGCAGCGCTAATATTCTTTGTTTCGACCTTTGTAACTGAAATATTAAGATTGATCTTTTTATTATACAACGAATCAGGATGAAAATATTGAATACCCCTGGGTGTGCCGAGGACAAATTCACCATTAGGCGCTTTGATATATGAACCCAACCTGAAACCAAAAATGCTCAATCCATAACGAACGTCAAATATTTTTAAAGATGAATCGGGTGGATTATAACATACAAGACCTATATCATTTCCGATCCAAACCCTGTTATGAGCATCGATCAATAACCCCTCTCCCCTGTCAACCAACAACCCGTTTTTCTGATTCAATTCTTTTACCCTGCCATCCTTAAAAAGTATTTGCACTCCTGCGCGGTTACCAATATAAATAGTGCCGAAACTGTCCACCTTCAGATCCAATATACCGTCCTTCTTATACCGTTTGAATGCCTCTACTTCGCTCAATTCTTTTGTCAGCAGGTTGTAATGAAACAATCCATCAAAAGATGCCGCGATCCAAAGATTGTTTTTGTCAGTAAACCATAAAGGGACCACATGCAAACTATCAAACATTGCAAGAGGGGTATTTTCAAAATTATCGACCTTAAGAGTTACCGGGTCGATACGACTTATTCCATTATAGCCACAAAGCCATACGTGGTCATCAGGACCAATTAAAATGCGATTTACCTTTTTTACTTTAAGACTTTGCTTATCGGTTGAATCATTTTTAAAATACCTGAGCAAATTCTTATTCTTATCCATGACCACGACACCGCTGTCATGAACGGTGGCCCATATTTTCCCGGTATGATCGACCCCGATAGATCCCACCTGCTTAACTCCCCATACTGATTTATTGCCGGGCATTATAAAATCAATAAAATGAGTTGTGTTGATGTTGCGGTTCCATTCCATCATTCCATTCACAGTACCTAAGTAATATTTGTTATTGTCGCCGGTTGCAATACCTGCGATATAACCATCATAGCCATTCCCATAATTATCTGCAAAAATGTACTGACTACTTATCACTTCGTTCAGTTTGAAATAACTGATACCATTGGGTATGCTCGTAACAAAGACCCATCCTTCTTTTCCGGCAGTAACGGCGTCTGTATAATTACTGGCAATAGACGTGGGATCAGAAAAGCTATGTTTGTAATTATAAACTTTCCCGGTTATTACATCGCAGATATAAATACCCGAGGCTTCCGTTCCAAACAAATATTTCGAATCAGATATTTTAGCAGCTGTTAAAAAAATTCCGGAAACGGGTTTGCCAAACTGGTCCTTGCTATTTCTAAAAGGGAACCCAAGCTCCTCCGTATTGAGGTTGATCGCTTTTAATTCCCGGGATCGCTGATCGTAACATAGCAACTGATCCTGTCCCCATTTTATTAAGGCCTTGCAATCGGGAACGAGATATTTTTTCTCGACTGCATTTGTTTTTAAATTGATCTTTACAATGGCTGCAGGATGCACGAGCAAATAATGTTCCTCGTCATAATTAAATACCTGGCTTCTTCCTTTCAGTCCCAATTCATGAAAGCCTTTGATCGGCAGAAAATGAAACGCTGAATGATCAATAGAATCCTTGTTTTTTATAATACCATTTTTAAAAGTGTAGTTTCCTATTGCAGTGTATAAAGAAACAGTGGCATTGCTTGTTTGCAACATCCGGATTGTTTTGACAAATCTGCTGCTGTCATAGATGGTTACCCGGTGAAACTGCCTGCTTTCATCCAGTACGGTCACATTCCCTGTAACGGTTAAAACCCAAATGCGGTTATTGTTATCACAAAGCACTTGTAAAATGTTACTGCTTCCCAGTTCCGGGTGTTCAGATGCAAAATATTTTTCGGTTGTTTTTCCATTGAACATATTCAATCCATAACCTGTGGCGATCCATATATTTCCCCGTTGATCGGCACACATATTTGTAGCACCTATATAAGAAAGACCGTTGGAGGTATTGAGATGCTGGAAATTGATGCCGGGCTGAGATGAACCATTCCTGAAAAGACTGCAAAAGAATAATATGAGTGCTAGCCTGCCCATGATTAATTGATAAAATAGATAACTATATCTAAGGTAAAAAACTAAACATTTAATCTATTAAAAGTTAGTGATATAAAAGCGGGATATTATTCTGAGGCCATTCCTGGCTATTAAACGGTAAAGCCGCCTTGCATTTGCAAAGCGGCTTTGTAAGCCTGGAACATTTTCCTGAAAATCGGAACTCTATTAAAGATTTTTAAGTGCCTGGACTTCGGAATCAGAAAGTATTTTTTTGTAAAAACGCAAATCGTCCATACTACCCATCCAATATTTGTATCCCGCATTATAGCCATATCCAAGCAGGTAATCTGATTTAGGTACAATGGGCCCGCTGTCAGCTGCGCTAGATCCCATAGCTTGAAGAACTCCATCTATATAAAATTTCAAGTTATTTCCGTCAAAGGTCGCTGCCAGGTGATGCCAATTGTTATTAACGGGGAGCGGACCCAGGACAATGCCTCCGCCATAATAGTAATGTGCGGCCTGGAATGTATTTTCCACCTGAGAAAGAGAAAAACTGTGAGGGCATGACACCATCTGTCTTTGATAAACGGTAGGAAGCATATCATATTTTACCCAAACAGAAACGGACATATTTGAATCCAATGGCACACTAAAAATATTTACTCCATAAGCGCCGTTGAATCTTATTGCTTTCCCCGCTGCACCCTTTCTGTCAGTTGTATAGAGAACGCGGTTGACGGTAGGAACACCATTTGTTAGTTTACCAGTAGTGTCCTTAAGATTACCGTTAAATTCGTAGCGACCGAGTAAGCCCTTTTCGGGAGTTAAAGAGGAGCCGCCTGAGCCTGACTTCGCGGTAGCTATTTCTTCATTACCACCTGTTTCGATAGTCTCGATCTTTTCCTTGCTGCAGGATGTAAGTACGATCGTCGTGATTGTTGCGAAAATCAAAATTTGCTTTTTCATTGATTAAAAATTTAGCAGTTAATAATTTTTTTGTTTTAATAATTTAATTACGATGTAAAAATGCATGCGGTAACGAGGCAAAAAAAATCTATGCAGGTGATATGCCAATATTTACATATGAATTGCATCAGAATACAAAGGAGATGCAGAATAGAAACAAAAATCCACTCTCCAAATGCAAAGTGCGATCTGTTGGCGCGCAGCAAATGGCTATCCTTAACAAAAAAAGCTGTCGAAATCGACAGCTTTTAGATAAAACGGTTTTGATCAAATTTTCTTAGTACGTTGCCAGTGTGGCGACCTCACTTGAATTGAGTACTCTTCCATAAATACGCAGGTCATCCAGTTGTCCTTTCCAGAATTTAACTCCGGAGTTATAAGTCCAACCGAGCCAGAACTCATGCACAGAAAGTACTGTATCTACCGGACCAGCTGATCTTGAGCCCACGAGTTTGCCATCGATATAAAACTTATATGTTTGGTTATCGCGGGTGGCCGCCATATGATGCCATGTATTGAATAATGGATTTGATACAATATAAGTAGGTGTGCTCGTACTGAAGAATGCACCCTGGAATTTATTATTTTCCCTCTGTAGAAAAGAGAAGCTGCGCTGCCCCTCTACAAATCCAATATAATAGTCCGTGATTGTTGTACCAGATCTCATCCAAAATGATACGGAGCTGTTTGAGTCGAGGGGAACACCGGCAAGATTTACTCCAAAGGTTCCATCAAAATTGATGGCACTGCTACGTACACCTTTTCTGTCGGTAGCGTAAACAGGTTTTCCAATATATGAGCTGCCGGCAGCAAGCTGTTGTGTCATGTCGTTGAGGTTCCCATCGAATTCAAATCTCCCGACAAGACCTTTAGACAGGGTATTGACCAACGAACCGCCACCGCGGGCAGTAGCGATTTCTTCAGGTGCGTTTGCTTGTGGCTCCTGAATTGCTTCCTTGCTGCAAGACATAAATACCATTGCTGTTACTGTTGCGATTACAAAAAACTTCTTTTTCATTGATTAAGGTTTAATAGTTAATAATTTTTCTTTTTTTAAAAAATTTTAATTACGATGTAAAAATGCAACGAGCAGGAAGCGAAAACAATTCAAACAAGCTGATCGGGATATTTCAATCCCCAAACAGGATAAACTGCGTTGCGAAGTGAAATCAGCATGAGCTATAAATTAAAAAAAGCCGTCATGGACGGCTTTTAAAATAATAATGACATGATTTGAGGAAATCTTAAAGGTTTGCCAGGGCGTTTACTTCAAGTGAAGAAAGCACTTTTTTGTATATACGCAGATCATCTAAATTACCTTTCCAAAATTTGTAGCCGGCGTTGTAGCCATACCCGAGTAAATAATCACTCGTGGTGACTGGCGGTGTACCGGGCGTTGGAAATGATTTTGATCCAACCAATTTTCCGTCAATATAAAACTTGAAGGTGTTATTATCACGGGTAGCTGCTACGTGGTGCCAGTCGTTGAACAATGACTTTGTAAAGAAGTTGACGGGCGTCATATAATTCCAGTGGCCTCCCATGAATTTGTAGTTCTCTGTTTGCGAGAAAACAAAGCTATGAGACCCTTCCACGAAAAACAGGGCGGCGTTCCGTGTCGTACCCTCATACTTCATCCAAAATGAAATCGACATGTTTGAATCCAGGGGGATGTCGCCGACATTAACTCCGTAAGTACCGTCAAACTTAATTGCACTGTTTATTGTGCCTTTCCTGTCAGCTGTATAAACAGGCGTACCATAAGCGGGAACACCTGGAGCCACCTGACGACTTGAATCACTAAGGTTACCGTCAAACTTAAAATGAGCGGTCAAAGCCGTACTTAATGAAAGTGTCGGGCCACCACCACGATTTGTTCCCTGGTTTGCCGCTCCGGTGAATTCTTCTGGTTGCCCGGTTTCCGGTCTTTCCATTTGGTCTTTGCTGCAGGACATGAATACGATCGTTGCGATTGTTGTGAACATCAAAAATTTCTTTTTCATTGATCAAGGTTTAATAGTTAATAATTTTTTTTTGTTAATAAATTAATTACGATGTAAAAATGCAACCTCGTCAATGGCAAAAAAAAATTATAACTATGATCCGGCATTTTTCCAATTAAAGGGTAGATTCATGACTGTAAAGCGTAAGCAAACTATTCTCGAAGATTTCAAATAAGATAACTTATATAACAAAAGCCGCCTTGCATTGCAAAGCGGCCCTTTGATATTGTTGATCTTCCTAACCTATAGAGAAACCAAGAATGTATTTGTTCCGATTATTGAAATCAATTCACTACAAGGGATTCACTTAATTGAATAATAGTCTTTGTGCCCCCGCTCCTGTTAATTGTGTAAGGAGCGCTTCTGGCTGAAGGCGTATACGGAACCGCTATTGCCTGATCAGCCGGGTCAGCATTAAAGCGAAGCTGCCCTTCAATATCAATCAGAAAGAGGTCGGTTTCGTTGCTTATCGAAGAGCTATTTGTTGAAGGCTCCTGCATCCCAGTTGGGATCGCACCAGTAATTTCAGCATTATGCCTACCGCAAGAAAAAAATATTATTGTTCCCACAATGCTTAGAATTTGAAATTGCTTTTTCATTGATTAAAATGTTTAAAGTTTGTTTTAATAAACACATCAACTATCTGCAGACAAAAGTATAAGCAGTGTAAAGTAAAATGTATGAAAGGTTAGTTTACGGTAAGGCATAGTTATTCTACGGAAATAAAAAAGCTGTCCATGATGACAGCTTCAAAAAATGAATTTGCAAATATTAGTATGCATGCATTCTCACTCGAAAATAAAAGCCGCCCTGCATTTGCAAGGCGGCCTTTTCCAGGTGTTTTGCCGCAAATCAGAAATAACCTAAAAGTTATAAAGTGCCTGAACTTCGATTGCATCGAGTACCCTGGTATAAAATCGCAGGTCATCCATATTACCCTGCCAGAGGCTTTCAATAATATTTGTACCAGGAAATGTTGAATAACCAGCCTGGTAGTTTACGGTTGTCCCGGGCGGGTAGACGCCGCCGGCAACATTCGCATGATTACCGACAAAACTACCGTCAACGTAAAACTTAATCTCAAAGCCATCATAAGTTGCCACCAAATGATGCCACTTACCATTCAGTGGAGGCGAGGTAACACCAGTCGTCATCGGTGTTGAAATCATTCCCCAATACTTTGTGGTGTCCTGCAAAATCCATGGACTCACCATATTACACTTCAAGAGATAGGTTGTAAGTACCGGAGCAATGGTTGGTGTATATTGTACCCATGCTGCTACTGTAAAATCCATTTCCACGGGTATATCGAAAATATCTATTCCGTACCTGCCACTAAAGTTTATGGCGCTTTTGGGATTTCCGTGCCTGTCTTCAGTATAGATGTCTGCACCAAACACATTAGGAACACCATCTTTCAATTTACCCGTTGCTTCCTCCAGGTTGCCATCAAAGCGGAATAAAGCTTCGAGCCCTTTATTCAAATTGACGGGAGCTCCACCTCCACCTTTTTTGGTGGCAATTTCTTCGTGGCTGGTTTCCATTGTTTCAATTTTTTCCTTGCTGCAGGAAATAAATACCATTGTGGTAATTGCTGCTAAAATCAAAAGTTGCTTTTTCATTGATTAAGGTTTAATAGTTAATAGTTGATTGAAAATTTATTGGTTGTATAATTTTTGAACATCAGCTGCAGAAAGAGTGCGGCTGTAGTAACGGAGGTCGTCAACATGACCTTTCCAGAACTTACCTATAGGTGCCCACCCTATGATATACTCCACCAGGCTCTGTGTAATGGACCCTGTATATGGAATTGAAGTTTTTAAAACATTGTTTATGTAAACTGTTATGTAGGACCCATTGTAGGCAATGACGACATGATGCCAACTTGTGTTATAAATACCAAAATAGTCCCCCTGGTTATTTTGGATCACGCCATACGGAGTATCTCCGATCAAAGAAACTACACAAGCCAAATTAGGTCCGCTTTGGGCCAGGGATGGTCCCCAATACGAGTTTGTGAAAGCAATTCCACCACCGGCATTCAATTCAGAAGGTTTGATCCACACTGACAAGGAAGTGTTTGTTTGTTGCGGTACATCCTTTAGTTTTACCGAATAGGCACCGTCGAGATAAAGCGCACTTTTGAAATTTCCTTTCCTGTCAAAACCGTAAGAGGCTCCGCCCCTGCGGGACGCAATCCCATCTGCCAGTTGTTTTGTCTGATCCTTCAGGTTAGAATTGAATTCGAAGCGGCCTTCAAGACCTACAGATAACGGATCGATCGTAATAGGACCGCCGGATTTATTGGCAGCGGTTTGTTCTTCTGCACGTATTTGTTGTTTTTCGGGAATATTGATGTCACCCTTGCTGCAGGAAATAAATGCAACTGTTATAAAAGTTGCGGCGAGAATTTGAAATTGTTTTTTCATTTGATTAAAAGATTTGTGATGAATGATTGATTTTGATTTAAAAAGAATTTCAAGCGTTTTGCTTTAATCATCATACCCAACAGCAACAAACTTGAATACGGCCGGATCTCGGCGTCGAAGACGCGCCGGTCCCTCGGTTGCCCGGCGAACAGCGACGTCACGTGCTGGATCTCGTCCGCGCCGGCGTCGACGAACTGGGCGATGGTCAGCTTCTTCGGCCG
>DASUTO010000529.1:0-7754 GCA_036374555.1 Chitinophagaceae bacterium | reverse complement strand
ACCACTTATCGGGGCATAAACAAAAGATGTTTTCCAGTTTTCTTTTAGCGTAGCAACTTGCCTATCCAAATTGTCAACAGAATTTTTCGCGGTTATCAATTGCACTTCCGTACCAATTCCCTGGTCCCAAAGATTTTTTGTCCGGTTGTAAATATTCTTCGCATATTCTAATTGAGTATTCAATCCTTCTAATTGCTGCAATATGATAGCATCATCAAGCTTAAGCAACAACTGGCCTTTCTTCACCACATCGCCTCTTTTCACATGGATCTGCTTTACCTGTGCGGGCATTCCTCTCGGTGTCACAACCACTATATCGCTGGCATCAACTTTCCCCTGCAATTCTATATAGTGCGTAAAGTCCTGCTGCGTTACTGGAGTTGCTGATACAAGCTTTGCCCTGTCTTTTCTTGCCGATGGATCGGCCTTTGCAATTTCTTCTTCTAATTTCTTAATATCAGCATCCAACTTTGATTTGTCTGTCTTCAGCTTTTCTAGTTTCACCTTTTTATCATTCAAATCGCCTTTCGCATCTTTAGCGCCGCCACTGCATGATGCAACGATCAATGCAGAGGCAACAATTAGCATCATCAAAAATTTATTCATGGTTTCCGGTTTTATTTTAAATAAGTTATCTGTTATTATAATTTTCCAAGTGATCTTATATAGACTATTTTGGCAAGTACTGCATCGTATAGTGCCCTGAAGTAATTAGATTGTGCCTGCTGCAGATCTGTATCGGCCTGCAATGTTTCAATACTTGATCCAACGCCGTTTGCATATTTCGTTTTTACAGTGTTAAATACTTTTTGGGCCAGTTCCATATTCTTTTCCTGTGCATCCATGGCAAGAATAGAATTGATCAATGTATTTTTTGCAACCGCTCTTTCCAGGTCAATCCCTTTTTTCGTTTCATCAAGTGTATTCTGAACTTTTTCTAATGTGAATTCAGATTGTTTGATCTTATTTTTTTTCTGAAAGCCATCAAAAATTGGAAGGTTTACAGAAAGACCTATCAGGTTAGTGTTGTACCAAAACCAGGGTTTAGCACTGCCTTCCGAGTTTCGCTGACCGTTATAATTATAATTATAAAAGGCCGATACTGTCGGATAGTAAGAAAGTTTATAGCGGCGTATATCATACCCCTGCAGTCTTACAGCGCTGTTCAGCAACTTAACTTCATTCCTGTCTTCATATTTAAAATCATCGTCCAATATTTCCGCTTTAATAAGATCCGGGGTAAGAACATCTTTTAAAACAATACTATCTGCCTGTGTCACTCCCATATTTCTTTTTAACATTGCCATACCGATCGTTACTACATTTTTCAATTGGATCTCGGTCATCTTTGTATTGTTCAGGGTCACTGTTGTTTTATCTATATCTAATCTTTCAACAAAGCCATTTTTAAACATTTCATTCATTTCAGTAGAAAGCTTTTCTAATCGCTTTATGCTTTCCTGGATATACAGCAATTGCTTTTGCGAGATCAAAACAGCATAGTAACTTCTATAAACTTCTTCTTTTACTTTGTCTTCAGTCACCTTTAACTGGAGGCTACTGTTCGTCAACAGCTCATCTCTTGCCTGCAAGCCGACAAACACCTGGGGCTCGAATAATAATTGATTTATACTGAGACCACCATTCACATTCCAAGGGGTTATAAAACTGAAATTGCGGTATTGAAACTCACCCTGCTTGGTGATCGGGTTTCCAGATGCATCTTTTACACCTTCCGTCCGCAGTACATCATATATCTGCACTTCGGATCCGTCAGGAAACTGGATCTGTGGTAACGACAGGTAATGGTTCCCCTGGAACGAACCTGTTACCTGCGGTAATGCAAGGCCGGTGATCTCTTTGTTTCTTGCCTCGGCAATTTTGTAATCAAGCCGTGCATTTTTGAGGTCCGCTAAATTTTTAAATGCGATGGCTACTGCATCTTTAGCAGTGACCTCGTAAACCTGCGGTTGTTGCGGTTGTTGAGGTTGCTGCGCTTTTGTATTTACCTGGAAAAGGCTCACAATGACCACAGCTATCAATATGGTTTTCGTTAAATATCTCATAGGTCATTTATTTAATCGTTGTTGCTTATATTTTAAAATGAGTTTATAACCTTTTAAGGTGGCAAGCCCATACAAAAAGTGCTCGAGTATCTCCTGCTGCAGTTTCACAAGATTGAATTTTGAAGAAGGGAACAATTCTGTATTAAATCCCAGCATCAAACTTTCCAGCCGGTAACGTGTCATGATCTCGATATCAATTTCCGGCCTGTATAGCTCTTCTTTTATTCCTCTTTCTATGTTTTTCTTTATCATTTCATAGAGGAACTTGTTTTTATGCTCAAGAAATTTTTTAAAACCCCCCGGGTGATATTTTTCCAGGTCGTGCAGCATCGAAGGATTCATGTTTCTGAACATTATTTCTACAAATTCCATCACCCGGAATATTTCTTCAATGGCGTTTGCTGAATCAGCGGCATCTTTCGTACAGCATTCCTGTGAATAATGAATTTCATCCACCGCAACCGCATCTACCAGTTGGTCCTTATCAGTATAATACTGGTAAATTGTTTTTTTTGACATACCCAGTTGCGTCGCGATCTCATCCATCGTCACGGAACGGATACCATATCGCCTGAACAATTCATCTGCTTTCTGTCTGATTCGTTCTTGTATTTCCATAATCACAATCCCAATTGCTTTCGGGGCGACAAAACTAAGGAAACTATTTACGTTGCCAAAGTTTCCGTCCATATATTTTGCCGCCCGTCCATTTTCCTTTGTCCTAAATTTGGCCTATGGAAAATGATGGAGCATTTAAAAAGATCCTTCCAAGACAGCCTTTTAAGTGGAAAAAGATCATCCAATATTTCCTCCAGGGATTATTGATCATTGCTCCCCTGGCAATTACTATTTATGCTATTTACTGGGTCATTTCAACTGTAGATGGTTGGGTGCCAATATTTCGTGAAGCAGTTAGAGATGCCCAGGGAAATATTATCAGGTATGATGTAAAAAACTATGGCCTGGGATTCCTGGTTATTTTAGTTTTTATAATTATTATAGGTTACCTCAGCTCATTTTTTATTCAATCCCGGTTATTCTACCTATTTGATCATTGGCTGGAAAAAACACCGGGGATAAAATTCATTTATACAAGCACCCGTGATTTCTTTGAAGCATTTGCTGGTGACAAAAAAAGATTTAATAAAGCAGTGCTGGCAAATGTTTTTTCCGAGGATGTTTGGATCATTGGTTTTCTTACTGATGAAGAAATGCACAAATTTGAGATGGGTGCCGATAAAGTGGCTGTTTATGTGCCACAGGCATATAATTTCGCTGGCCAATTATATATTCTGCCAAGAGATAAAGTAAAAAGGATCAATAATATTTCTTCAGGTGAAGCGATGAAGTATGCGGTAACTGGTGGTGTTGTTGATCTGTCTGATGAGAAAAAAACTGAGTTGAAAGAATTGAATTGAATTGATAGTCTCAAATAAACCCCATGAGAAACATTTTATTCCTCTTCATTTTCTCATTCATGTCACTTCATGCTTTTTGCTGGGGGTTTTATGGTCATAGAAAAATAAACTACTTCGCTGTATTTTTATTACCGCCGGAAATGATGCAGCTCTATAAACCGCAGATTGATTTTATTTCCGAACATGCGGTCGATCCTGATATGCGACGTTATGTAATAGCAGAAGAAGGCCCCCGGCATTATATCGATATCGATCATTATGGCAACTACCCTTACATTGACTTACCAAGAAAATGGAATGATGCCGTTGCAAAATTTTCTGAAGATACATTGATGCAATATGGCATTGTACCCTGGTGGGTGCAAACAATGCTTTATAAATTAACTGATGCTTTAAAAGAAAAACAACAGGCAAGAATATTAAAACTATCTGCAGAGATCGGTCATTACATAGCCGATGCACATGTCCCGCTTCACGCAAACAGTAATCATAACGGTCAATTCACAGATCAACGAGGCATTCATGGCTTTTGGGAAAGTCGCATACCGGAGTTATTAGCAGAAAAAGAATGGGACCTTTTTATTGGCAAAGCAGATTATATAAAAAATCCCGGTGATTTCATTTGGCAAAGAGTTTTGGAAAGTGCAAAAGCTTCCGACTCTGTTTTACTTTTTGAAAAAGAATTAAGTAAAACTTTTCCCGCCGATCAGAAATTTTCGTTTGAAGAAAGAAATGGTGTAACTATTCGTCAATATTCTACTGCTTTTTCAACTGCATACGATAAAAAATTAAACGGGATGATCGAAAGAAGAATGCGGCAATCAATTTATGCTATTGCTTCTTTTTGGTATACAGCCTGGGTAAATGCCGGTCAACCCGACCTGAAAAAACTTTCTGCTAAAGAGCTTTCTGCTGATGATATCAAAGAGTTTGATGATTTGAACAATGCATGGAAAAAAGGAACGATCAAGGGAAGAGATCATGATTAATAGCCGTACTTATACGATTTGATTTCTCCGTCAAAATCTACATCTTGCCTTCCCATTTTGTATATTTATATACACCTAATCTTAAACCAACCTTTGCTTTATGAAAAGTTCATCGCTGCTCATTACCGCGTTGTTATTTTCTTACTTGCTTAACGCTCAAACCACATTAGTTAGTTACAATTCTTCCTGGAAATATCTTGATAATGGAAGCAACCAGGGAACAGGCTGGAGAAATACTTCATTTAATGATGCCAGTTGGGCTACCGGGAACGCTGCGTTCGGATATGGAACCAGCGGCATCTCTACAACTGTGAGTTATGGAAGTAATAAGAAGAAAAAACACATCACCACTTATTTCCGTAAAACGATCAGCATTGCGGATGCTTCTTTATTCAGCAGCTTTTCACTAAACCTGAAAAGAGATGATGGCGCAGTGGTATATATAAATGGTACAGAAAGATTCCGCAGCAATATGCCGACCAGCACTATTGCTTATAACACTAAAGCTTCTTCAGAAGCTACTGATAATGGCACTGCAATACAAACAACAGCTCTTGGTGCAGGTAGTCTGGTGACCGGTACAAATGTAATTGCCGTAGAAATTCACCAGTTTGCGAATGGTGGCCCGGACCTTTTCTTTGATCTGCAATTAAATGGCATTTCCGATGTAACGCCACCAACAGTGAGTAATTATTCACCTGCCGATAATTCAATTAATGTTTCCAATACAGCAAATCTTGTTCTTACTTTCAATGAGAACATTCAGAAAGGAACAGGAAATATTATAATTAAAGAAAGCGGTGCAACATTACAAACCATTGATGTAACCTCCCCGGCTGTTACTATTTCAGGAAATACAGCGACTATCAATCCTGCAGATTTTAATTTTGGCGCAGCCGTTAATGTTGAAATAAGTGCCGGTGCATTTAAAGATCTTTTTAATAATAACTATGCAGGCATTGCTGATGCCACCACATGGAATTTTTCCATAATTGCTCCAGATCTTACGCCTCCAATAGTTACTACTTATTCACCAACCGATAATGCAACTCTTGTATCCCGGACGGCAAATCTTGTCCTTACTTTTAGCGAAAACATTCAAAAGGGAGTTGGAAGTATACTGGTGAAAGAGGGAGGAGTTACCACTCAAACAATTGATGTAGCCTCCGCGGCTGTTACTGTATCAGGAAATACCGCGACAATTAATCCAGCCGATTTTACATATAGTGCTGCGGTAAGTATTGAAATAGCAGCAGGCACCTTTAAAGATCTTTCCAATAATAATTATGCAGGTATTGCTGACGCCACTACCTGGAATTTCACTGTACAAGATGCACCACCATCGGGGCCGCAAACATTAATTGCCTATGGTTCATCATGGAAATATCTCGACAATGGAACAAACCAGGGAACTGCCTGGAGAGGAACTTCGTTTAACGATGGTGGATGGGCATCAGGCAACGCACAACTTGGCTATGGAGATGGTGATGAGGCAACAGTAGTCAGCTACGGTTCGAATTCCAGTAATAAATATATCACCACTTATTTCCGCAAAACGATTTCAATTGCTAATCCTTCTTCATTTACTTCCATTTTAGGAAATGTAAAAAGAGATGATGGCATTGCGATCTATGTAAACGGAACTGAAGTTTACAGAAATAATTTAGCTGCAGGCGCAGCCTATAATACTTTGGCTACTCTTGCCAGTGATGATGGAGCTACACCAATAGCATTTAATTTCAGTCCTTCTGCTTTTGTAACAGGTAATAATTTAATTGCAGTTGAAATACATCAGAATGCTGTTACAAGTAGTGATATAAGCTTCGATCTTGAATTGATTGGTAACACGGGAAGTGGCGCACTGCTTACCCGTGGACCGTATATGAATATGGGTAATCAAACGGCTGTCACATTAAGATGGAGAACAGATATAGCCACCAATTCAAGAGTGGAACTGGGAACAGTACATGGCACCTATCCTATCGTGTTTAATGATGCTGCATCATCTACCGAACATCAGATTAGAGTAACCGGTCTTAATACCGACACAAAGTATTTTTATCGTTTTGGCAGCAGCACCCAGGTTTTACAAGCGGGAACCGATAATTATTTTGTCACTGCACCGCCCAGCAATACAACAAGAAAACTTCGGTTTGCAGTTTTTGGTGATTGCGGAAGAAATGATAATGGTTATCAAAACCAAACATTAAGTGCCTATCAAAATTATCTTGGCAGCAATGCAGGAGAAATTATGATCCTGTTGGGTGACAATGCCTATACGAATGGTACCGATGCTGAATACCAGACAGGATTTTTTGCACCATATCAAACGTCCATTCTAAAAAATCATATTATCATGCCTGCGCCGGGTAATCATGATTATTATTCCACCAACCAGGCATCAAGAACAGGTGCCTATTATCAAAACTTCACAATGCCAATAGCAGCTGAATGTGGTGGCGTAGCCTCAGGCACTGAAGCATTTTATTCATGGGACCGCGGTGATGTCCATTTCATCAGTCTTGATTCCTATGGAACCGAAAGTCCTAACGCATCCAGGTTGTATGATACATTAGGGCCACAGGTTACCTGGTTGAAACAGGATCTTGCTGCCAATACAAAAAAATGGACAATCGTTTACTGGCATCACCCACCTTATACAATGGGTAGTCATAATTCGGACACAGAATCAGAACTGGTTAATATCAGAACTAACCTTCTCCGTATACTTGAACGAAATGGAGTTGACCTCATTATGTGTGGTCATAGTCATGATTATGAACGTTCATATTTATTGAAAGATTATTTTGGTAACGAAGCCAGCTTTAATGTCAATACACATACAGTATCAAACAGTAGTGCTAAGTATAATGGTACTGCAAATTCTTGTCCATATAATTTAGCAAATGGACAAGTAAATCACGGAACAGTATATGTTGTTTCTGGTTCATCAGGTGCAAGTGGAGGCATACAAGCCGGTTATCCGCATAATGCAATGGCATGGTCATTTAATGATGGTGGTATGCTTTACCTGGAAATAGAAGGCAATCGTCTTGATGCAAAATTTATCAGGAGAGACCAGGTGATCGCTGACCAATTTACAATTATGAAAGATGTAAGTAAAACATCTAATCTTACTATTACGTCGGGCACACCTACACAACTTACTGCAAGCTGGATCGGTAATTATAGCTGGAGCACTGGTGAAACAACAAGAACGATCACCGTTTCACCTGTTGGTAACACAACCTATACGGTAACAGATGGCCTGAGTTGCTTAA
>DASUTO010000528.1:0-3540 GCA_036374555.1 Chitinophagaceae bacterium | reverse complement strand
GCATTAAAAAAATATGATCTTGTAATTCAAGCGGGTGTTGCCGGTTCCTTTGATCTGGGAATTCCGCTTGGCGCAGTAGTAGCAATAAAACAGGATACAATTGCAGATCAAAGCGTAGTTGAACTGAAAAAGCTCAGAACTCTTTTTGATCTAAAGCTGGTACCCCAGGATCAATACCCCTATAAAAGAGGATGGTTGATAAATCCAAATAAAGAAGTCTTAAAAAAAATAAAGCTAAAAATTGTAAAAGGAATATCGGTTAACCAGATCAGTACTTCAAAACAAATGATAAAGTTTTACCGTAATGTGTTTGATCCAGCTACTGAATCAATGGAAGGTGCAGCATTGCATTATGTTTGTTTGAGGGAAAATGTTCCGTTTTTACAGATCAGGAGTATCTCAAATTATATTGGTGAAAGGAATAAGAAAAAATGGAATATGATGGCATCTCTCAATAATCTAAACAACTCTTTAGTAACAATAATTAATAATTATTAATTAATAATTATTGTCTTAAAATGAAATTTACTCTTGGATATAGCCCCTGCCCCAATGACACTTTCATCTTTGATGCATTGGTTAATAAAAAAATTGATGCAGAAGGATTGGAGTTTGATGTAGCGCTTGAAGACGTCGAAACACTCAATCAATGGTCATTTGAAAAAAAACTTGATATAACAAAACTCAGCTATCCTGCTTTTTTTCAAAACCTTGATAAATATGTTTTACTTAATTCCGGCGCTGCTTTGGGTAAAGGAGTTGGTCCATTGCTGATTTCGAAACAAAACATTCAATATGCAACATTCAACTTTCAACAGGCCACAATTGCTTTGCCGGGTAAGAATACAACCGCTAATCTTTTATTTTCTTTTGCGTATCCTGCAGCAAAAAAAAGAGTCTTCATGCGGTTTGATAAAATAGAAGATTTCGTTTTGAATAAATCTTCGAAAGTCTCCGCCGTTGGGGGAGATTCAGAGGGGGCCTTAGGTGTTATTATCCACGAAAATCGTTTTACCTACCAGCAAAAAGGATTACATAAAGTAACTGATCTCGGTGAATATTGGGAAGAGAAAATGCATGTGCCGATCCCGCTAGGAGGCATGGCAGTTGGCCGATCAATTGATAAAAAGATGAGTCTAAAAATTGACGGGTTAATAAAGAAGAGTATTGAATTTGCTTTCAGCAATTATCCTGTTATTGCAGATTATGTAAAGGAACATTCACAGGAAATGAGCGAAGATGTAATGCGACAACATATCGAACTCTACGTAAATAACTTTTCAATAGATCTTGGAAATGAGGGAAAGCAAGCAATAGAAACATTATATAAAATAGCAGCAACGCAATTACCCGTAAGCCCTGTCCAATCATCAAGCGACCTGTTCCTTTCATAAAGTATGTTTATCAGTCGATAAAATATGGATTTTCTTTGCTGCTGAATCATCGCTTTTGTCGTTTTGTTAACACAAGAGAGGATGTATTGATGCGTTACTTTGTATGTCGTCCAAAGGACTCCTTTGGAGAAAACCTAAACCACACAAACATGAGAAAATCATTCCTATTGATAGCACTTCTTTTTTGTGCTTTTCTAATTAATGCGCAGAATAATCCGCAATCTCCCCATAGGCTCAAAGTATTTATTGATTGCAGTAATACCTGGTGCGATCATAACTTCATTAAAACAGAAATTAATATTGTTGATTTTTTATTGGACAACCAGGCAGCAGATCTGCATGTGTTGATAACCGAACAGGAAACTGGTGGTGGCGGAAGTCAATTTCAACTTATTTTCTTTGGACAAAATAAATTCAAGCAAATAACCGATACGCTACGATTCAATACCGATCCCATTGCAACTGATTTTGAAGAAAGAGATCTGTTAATCAAATATCTGAAACTCGGTCTTACTCCCTACATCGTAAAAGCCGGCAACGGGAAAGACATAGCAATTGAAATGAAAACTAAAACGGATGAAAAAAAGAAAGACAGTTCAACTACTACCAAAGATCCCTGGAATTATTGGGTTTTTCGTGCAGGCGCAAATGGCTATATGAACGCTGACGAAGTATATAAGAGTTCCAGGGTGGGAGCTAATTTTGCTGCCAACCGTGTCACCGAAGAATTGAAAGTTGGCTTTGAAGCATATGGAGGCAAAAACAGGGATAGTTATTACCTGGAAGATAGCACAGGCAAACAAAAGATAGTAAACAAGAATGAAGATTATAATTTCCAACACTACCTCATAAAAAGCATTACCGATCATTGGTCATATGGATACCAGGTAGAATTATCCCGCAGTAGCTTTTCAAATAATAAAGGCAGGCTACTTTTCCGGACGGGTTTTGAATATAACATTTATCCATATCAAGAAGTAAATACAAAATTTTTTACGTTGTCCTATACAGTTGATGTAAGACGAAACTCATATTTCGATACCACCCTGTATGATAAGCTTAAGGAAACCCTTTATGGACAAAGTGTAGAAGCCAATCTCTCTTTCAAACAAAAATGGGGTACAATAGAATTTGGAATAGATTATCACAATTATTTCCATGATTGGAAATATTTGAATCTTGGTGCAAATGGACAGGTTGATATACGCATAACCGGCGGATTGTCCTTTAATTTCTATGCCTATGCAGAACTAAGTCGCGACCAAATTTATTTGCCCAAAGAAGAAGCCGATGTCACTGAAGTGCTTACCCGCCGGAGACAAATTGCTTCGGGTTATAATTTCTATACCAGTTTTGGTCTTAATTATCGCTTCGGATCCAAGCTGAATAACTTTGTAAACCCACGATTTGATTAAAATATTTTTTTTAGCGCTTTACCATAAACTTCCAGGCATCTTTTTCTCGCAAATTCATGATCAACGATTGGTTGAGGGTAGGTCAATTCTTCAAATTCCGGGACCCATTTGCGTATGTATTTTAACTCCGGATCAAATCGCTTTGTTTGTAAATAGGGATTGAATATTCTGAAATATGGCGCCGCATCACAACCAGAGCCTGCTGCCCATTGCCAGCCTCCATTGTTGGCGGCCAGGTCATAATCAAGTAATTTTTTTGCAAAATAGGCTTCGCCCCAGCGCCAGTCTATCAATAAATGTTTTGTAAGAAAAGAAGCAACGATCATCCGGACACGATTATGCATAAAACCGGTTGCATTTAATTCTCTCATTCCTGCATCAACGATCGGGTAACCCGTTTTTCCTTTACACCATGCATCAAAATCTTTTTCATTATTTCTCCATTTTATGTTATCATATCCAGGCTTGAATGATCTTTCAACTACATGCGGATAATGCCAAAGTATCATTTGATAAAAATCTCTCCAGGTCAGTTCATTAAGAAAAGTTTCATTTAGCTTACCGGCTTCTCTTGCCAATTCACGAATACTGATAGTTCCAAAACGAAGATGCACACTCAATCTTGATGTGCCTTCAACAGCAGGATAATCTCTTTGCTCTTTATAATGTTCTATTATATCATTTTTCCAGTGTTTTATCGGGAAATCCTGGTGGCCCGACCTAAAATTGAT
>DASUTO010000527.1:0-2677 GCA_036374555.1 Chitinophagaceae bacterium | reverse complement strand
ATACTAATAAATCAGAGGAGTTTAACCTTGGAGGAGTATTTTCAATAAGGGTGTTTAAAATTAAACATTTGATCAAGAAAAGACAAGTATATTTTGGCACGTATCCTTGTGGTCAATTCGTATGTAAAGATTGTTTGATTTTAGATCGGCAAATCTTTCCGTGTTCAAATAACGAGTGATAATTGATCATCCAGATACTTATAAAGATTCAGATCAATTCGAATTTTCATGAATGTCAATGACACAAATTTTTGATGAATGGAATATACAAATACAAAACTGTTTAAAAAGACATGGTATTGCTCACGGACCATCAAATGGTCTAAATGATAATCTCACGAAGTTTTTCTAGCTTTTCTTCAGAAAGTTTCATGATCGATTCTTGCGTAATTACAAGCTCATTAATTTGAATAAAATTATTTTGCTGATTGTTCACGGTTAATTTGGCGGTTGAATTTGCAGTTGCATCCAAAAAGATCTTAGCCGCTTTTGTGTTTCCTTCATATGCATAAGCAAAAATTTTAGCAAGAAGCTTTTCCCTTAAGAAATTGTACGTATTTTCTTTTTCCCTGTATGTTTCACTGTCATAATATTCTTTGAGATGTTTAGAGACTGTCGTCCTACTCAGACCGGTTTCATCCCCAATGTCCTTTATAGTTGGAATCTGGGCACGTTGTATTGTTTGCCAACTTATCACATTAAGGATGGCCCAATGGTTCCTTTCCCAAATATCATTTCTGCTTTTTCTCGAAATAATCGGATCAACTTTGTCAATAAACTGTTCTCTGTCTTCATCTGCCAATGTGATATAACCCGCAGTTAGGACAGATTCAATCTTCTTTTTTTCTTCATCCGTTAGGTCGAATATTTGGTCCACTGACAAAGCAGGGCTGGAAATTATCCGCTGTAATAACTTTTCAACGAATAGAGGAAGACGTTTTGCTAGTTTCGAATCTGCAAACTTTTGCAAACCCTTGTCTTCCTTGTCTTCAATATGTTGTTGATCTTCCAAAAATAATCCAATTTTAAGGCATAAGTATGTTTGCTGTATGCAACCAGTTTCAATCAAGTTTGATTTAGAATATTTTATGAGGAACGATTTCTGATTCTAAATCAGAATTGACCTTCGGTTGCCTTTTTTCCGTTTCCGATTTCTCCAATTCTCCTTTACGGACACACGAGATCTATTTCAAACACCTACTAAGGGGGAATATATTAATACTCCAAACCTATTCTAGTATGTGTAAGATGTTGTTTGCTGAACTACGATAACACCTCATAAAACGGTCTTCTATTGATTAAATAGGTGTGTTAAACCTTTGTTTGATCTAAGAAGCAAAAAATTGGCTCGTTTTATTTATCTATTTCGGGGTTTATTGTCAATACCCTAATAGCGAATCGATGAGTGCCTAAATCCAACAGTTTGTGTTTCTGAAATTAACGGTTGTCATCTCGAGGTATTTGCCTATCAGTAGAAACCAACGAAGCATTAACCAGACATTGCCGAAAGCACCCGGTAGAAACCATTCAACAAAGAGCTTACTTTGAGTTATTCGGGGTTACAATTCCCTCCAGGTCGAAGCTTTAAAAACACCCGGTTTATGCAATTCTTATATTATATTTATTTTCTTCCTTTGAGCCAATTATCTAATTCGCTCTTGTAAAACCTCAACAATCTGCCGGATTTGTAAAATGGTAACTTCCTGTTACAAACCTTTTGGTACACTGTCTGTCTCTTCATTCCGAGAAACCTAGCAGCTTCATTTATATCAATGCTCGTTTCAATAGCCTCAGGCTTTTTCAACACTGATAATTCGATTTCTAAGTTTTCCAACCGCCTGGTAAGTGTCTCTAAATACTCAGGCAAATCAGCTATTGTCATCATAGGCGGTTCTCCTTTGCAAATTTTGTTGTAACGCAGTCTGATAAAAACTTGTCAATGCTTCGAGGGAAACGTTTAAGTTTCCCGATAGAAATAGGCACAATCGTACCATCCTTAATATAATTCTCCAGTGTCCGAATAGAAACATTCAAAAGTTGAGCTGCTTCTTTTTTCGTCAGGAGAACATCAACTGTTCTACTAATCATAATTGATTTTTTGCTTGCCGTAATTCTGTCACATAGCAGGTTTGATTAGACGGATCAATTGAAAAATTGATCCAGGCAAGTTTAGACGTTTGTATCTGAGTTTCCGCTTGTGCTCCGCTCTCAACATAGCAAACTTGTAGATGGGGTTTTAAGGTGGACAGAACTACTTTAAAAAAGAACTATTACCTGCAAGGTAATGAACAAGATTGTAATGGCAGCGAAATTTAGCGAAAATTTTTAGTATTTTTTTCACAGGATGTTAATATTTTTAGTAAGCCAAATGAACCAGAATAAGCAGAGATAAATAGAATGCAATTCGCCATATACATTAAACACGAACGAAAACCGATCCGACTTCTGATCGAAAAAATATCCTACTCCAGGGAGCAAGAGAAATATAAAGTAATGGCCCGAAACCAGTGTTTTGTATTGCAAAGCAATAGACCTTTTTTACAGATGAAAGGATTAAAAAATTTCCCCGTTACATGGAAAGTTATAGAAGGCGGCTATAGTAATAAGCACATACTTGACCAAATAACCAAAGCTATTGAATGGTATGAGAGAGATTCTGGATTGTGACATTAAAATA
>DASUTO010000526.1:0-3663 GCA_036374555.1 Chitinophagaceae bacterium | reverse complement strand
ATATAAATGTAAAAAAAGAACAAGCATGGTATCAAAACCCGGTAGTTTGGGTTATAGGAGGTGCAGTATTCATATTATTATTAGTAGCCTTATTAAGAGGTGGGGCGAAGAAAGCTTAATAGCGTTGAGGTGGATATATCGAAAGCCGGGTTTTTACCCGGCTTTCATTTTTTATATCTAAATGCATTACAAATGAAATGGGGCATTTTCACCACAGACGTTTTTCAGTCATTTTCTCATAATTCATATTCCTACTTGGTATGGACTTTGTCTTTTTATATATGACATTTTAAACATTAATAAATCAAATGCATTATGAAAACGATCTTTCTTTTCCTCGTTAGCTGTATAACCGCGATATCGGTATCGGCGCAAAGCGTCAGCACTGTAACGGTCAATGTACGGGGGAATAATAATGAAGCAATAATCATAGACAATACTGAATATGTTGTTTATAATGATTATACCACAAACACCAATACGCCTATTGTTGTATCCAATCTTCAATCTGGTCAGCATACTTTGCAAATAAAACGTGCTAATGAAGCCAATCCTTCATCAACCATCTTTACAACAAGAACAGGATTCGATCTTCAAATTATAATTGCTGCAAACGGAAGTGTGCAATTAAAAGAAACGAAATGGAGATCCGGAAATAATAGCGGTCAGAATGTGGTTGCAATGACTGATGCAGATTTTAATAATTTGTATAACAGTATCCGCAACCAATGGCGCTCGGCTAGCAGAATGAAAATGGTCAGCGATGCCTTTGCAAATACGAATTACTTTTTTACAACAGCCCAGGCAAAACAAATGATCCAATTAGTAAACAGCCAAAATAACCGCTTCACTTTAGCAAAAGCATCTTATCGAAGCATTACCGATCCAACAAATTTTACGCTACTGTATGATGTGCTGAACAGTCAGTCACACAGGGATCAGTTAGCAGCATATGTAAACACTTACAACGCCGGTAGCTCATCAACTGCCATGACGGCATCCAGGTTCAATAAAATTTACAAAACTGCACAACGCCAGGCAACGACAAATTCAAAAGTATCCTATATCTATAATACGTTTACAAATACAAATAATTATTTTACTGTTGCTCAGGCAAGACAATTAGTTCAGTTAGCTCCGGATGAAGCGAATCGGCTTTACCTGGCCAAAATATCGTATAGAAGCATCATCGACCGTACTAATTTTTCACAAATGAATACACTGCTCAATACGCAGGCGAGCAGGAATGAGTTGAACATTTTTGTAAGCACTTATGATAATAGTAACCCTGTTTATACAAAAGTTGCGATGAAGGATGCTGATTTTAATACTCTTTATCGCGATATTCAAAACCGTTTCGGTATTGGGGCAAAAATGTCAGCATTATCGAATGCGTTTGCAAGTGAAAGCTTCTTTTTCACAACTGCGCAAACCAAGCAACTGATACAATTAGTAAGTTCGGAAAGCAACAGGCTTGAATTGGCAAAAGCCTCCTATGATAATATAGTTGACCAGTCTAATTTCAGTCAACTCTATGATATGTTTTCCAGCAGTTCAAGAAATGAATTGGAAGTATATGTAAAAGATAACCAGGGTGGCCCGATTTATACTCCGCCAATCTATACCAAAACACCTATGTCAAATTCAAGTTTTACTTCAATCTACAATGAGGTAAGAAATACATATGGATTTGGAGCTAAGATGTCAAGACTGACCGAAATTTTTGCAACTGAGACCTATTATTTTACAGTTACCCAGGCAAAACAATTAGTTCAATTAGTAAGTTCAGAAAGCAACAGGTTGGAATTAGCAAAATCAGCCTATGGAAACATTACCGATCCCGAGAATTTCAACCTTATGTATGATGTACTTTCAAGCCAGAGCAGTAAGAATGAATTATCATCCTATGTAAATACATATTCTTATAACAGGTAATAATAACTTCTTATTAAAAACCCGGCCTTTTCTCTTGTTGTCATTTAAAGGAAAGGCTGGGTTCTTTTTTTACCCTATATGTTGATCACGAAATTCTTTTGTTGCTTTATCTCTGTAAAACCCATGTGTTGATAAAACAAATGGGCCTCTGTTCTTTTTACATTACAATGCAAGCCGATCTTATCATTCCCTTTGTCCATAGCCCAATGCTTCACCTTATCTATCAATAATTTTCCAATTCCCATTCCACGACGATGTTCATCTATTACTAATCCGTTTATTTCACAATGAGGCATTACCTCGATCATGATGGCCTGCGCAGCACCTATCCAGCCAACTACCTTATTTTCAAATTCAGCAACAAAGGCTGTATGATCCTTGCTCTGCAAAACCGAATTAATGTTTTGAAGTGTTTGTTCGATCGATAAAGGATACCCAAGCTGTCTTGAAAGCGCATTAATTGCTTCTGCATCTTTTGCCGTCATTTCTCTTACGATAATTTTCATGATCATAAAGATAAATGAAGATAGATCGAATCGGTTCAGTAAAAAATAAGACTATCCTTTTTTGATTGACCTGGCCGCTTCAATAAATTCCGATATTGTATCAGTCGTTTTATCAATAAGGCCTGGTTCTAAATGCTCATAGATGTCTATCGTTTCACCGGCATGGGCTTCGACAAGAGCATCTAATAGCTCAGGCATGGTCATTTCTTTAAGCCTGGCAATGATATAAGCTTGTTCCATTTTTCAAATATAGATTCTTTTATGAGGAGGGACGGTCCAAAGTTTAAAACTTAATATTCCATATAAAACTAAATTGTAGCTTTATTTCAAATTTAATAGTATGAACCAGCCTGTATTAATTTTTGTAGGAATTGCTGCTGCTTTATTTATTCTTTTACTGATACTACGCAACCAAAAAGACAAAAAGGAAGTGATCGATCAAATGAAAAAAGATTATCCCAAATCAAAGGATAATGAAGGAAGTGCCGATGTTGACAATGACTCGCAAATGCATTAAAGCCTGTATAATTTCGCAAAAAACGCGGATAATTGTAGAAACTATTCCCCTCTGTAACGCATGTTAATATAATTCCAATACTTAAAAAATTTGGCCTGATTCTTATCCATGTTATAATGGTAATTATTGTTTTAATAAAAAAATTTATCATGAAACAGATAAGTCTTAGCTGGGGATACAAATTCTTCCTCGCAATTTTCTTTACTTGTATGCAGGTAGTACTTTGGGCTCAAGAAAGTAATCAAACCGTTACTACAAAAACCACTGAAAGTACCACCACGCAATGGTATGCATCTCCATGGGTATGGGTAGCCGGCGGAGCAGTATTCATCATCATACTAATTGCTCTTATGCGCGGTAATTCGAGTACCAGCGAAACAAGAACAACAGTAATAAAAGACGTATAGATAAGCTTATTTTTTGCGGGCAAGGCTATATAAGACGGTATAGCCTACCCGCAATTTTTATTTGTTGGTATTAATGAATGTGATTTATTAAGTATTTTATGATTTTAGCCGGTCGAGTGTTACAGCTTCTTTTAAGAGCTTTATAATCGCTTTACCGTTAATTTCTTCAGCCGAGGAGAAGATCTTGTAAAAAATTTGTTTGTTTGTGCCGCGAGTAAGGTAATTGTCTTCATCCTTTAATTTACATCCATACCAAAATCCAAGCAGCACTCCCATTTGAATTCCGCTCCCTGGAATT
>DASUTO010000525.1:0-7264 GCA_036374555.1 Chitinophagaceae bacterium | reverse complement strand
TAATGTATCCATTATTGATTGAGCCCAGGTTTTCAGTTTTGATTTTTCTTCAAGCGTAAGGATAGCATCTTTATGTGTCCATGTATAAGAATCAATAGGCATTACTCCTTCTTCTAACACTTCAATTACTTCTTCCATTTTATGATACTGGTAACGCAGTCTTTTATTGGTATATTCTGAAAAATTTAATCCTTTTTTCCCTTCCTTAATGTGGTCATCCATCCACATACCAATGGGCTGGACATTGAAATACCAGGGATAACGGGAATTATTGGAATGACAATCATAGCATGCTTTTTCCAAAATAGAATTTACATCAGCAGGTATTGGATATTTTGTAGAAAAATGATTAACCGAAATTCCTTTCTGCAGATTTTTTTCAGGGCGAAAAAATTGAATAACAATCAAAGCGATGAGAAGCAGCCAGCCAATCGTTCTAAAAACTTTTTTCATGAAACTATTTTAAGTCTGCGAAATTAATACTTCTCCCGTCATTTCCTCAGGAATTGGCAATTGCATCAAAGTAAGGATCGTTGGAGCAATATCACCCAGTTTTCCCGGTTTTATTTTTCCTTTCCATTCTTTATCAATTATAAAAAACGGTACCGGGTTCATGGTATGTGCTGTGTTTGGAGATCCATCTTCATTGATCATATAATCTGAATTGCCATGATCGGCAGTAAGAAAAGTAGTATAGCCATTTTCTAAGCCTGCTGTAACAACTTGTGATACACATTTGTCAACAGTTTCCACGGCTTTAATTGCAGCATCCCATACGCCGGTATGCCCAACCATGTCAGCATTGGCATAGTTCAGGCAAATAAAATCAGCCGTCTTATTTTTTATTTCTGGTAACAATGCCTCTGTTACTTCATACGCACTCATTTCCGGTTTCAGATCATAAGTAGCAACCTTTGGTGATGCGATCATAATTCTTTTTTCACCATCAAAAGGTTTTTCTCTTCCACCGCTAAAGAAAAAACTTACATGAGGATATTTTTCCGTTTCTGCAATACGAATTTGTTTTAATCCATGCTGCTGTAAAATTTCACCAAAAGTGTTATTTAAATTATCTGTTTCGAAAACCACATTTACATCTTTGTAAGTTTTATCATACTCGGTCATAGTGGTATAATTCAGCGAAAATTTTTGCATACCATGATCGGGGAGGTCCATTTGTGTAAGTACTTGCGTTATTTCCCGGCAACGGTCAGTGCGGAAATTAAAACAGATTGCGACATCGCCATCTTTTATTTTTGCGAGCGGTTGCTGATCTTCTGCAATAATTACCGTCGGTTTTATAAATTCATCTGTTACATTTTTACTATAAGAATTTTCAACAGCTTCAATCGCATCGGTTGCTTTTTCACCATCACCATTTACCAAAGCATCATAAGCAAGTTTGATCCGTTCCCACCTTTTGTCCCGGTCCATTGCATAATAGCGGCCACTCACCGAAGCAATCTTTCCAACAGAATTATTTAAATGCCCCTGTAACTCTTTAATAAAACCTAAGCCGCTTTTCGGGTCACAATCACGACCATCAGTAAATGCATGTATAAAAACGTTGCTTAAATTCTCTTTTTTGCAAACATCAATTATGGCTTTCAAGTGATTGATATGCGAATGCACGCCACCATTGCTCACTAATCCTAAAAGATGAAGTGGCTTATTATTCTTTTTTGCAAAACGAATAGCATTTAACAATACTTCGTTTCTTGCAAAAGAGCCGTCACGAACCGCTACATTTATGCGCTGTAGCTCCTGGTAAACGATCCGGCCGGCGCCGAGGTTCAAATGACCAACCTCTGAATTACCCATTTGGCCGTCTGGCAGGCCCACTGCTTCCCCGCAGGTTATTAGAGTGGTATTGGGATATTTTGAATATAGTGAGGAAACAAATGGCGTTTTGGCATTTTGAATTGCATCTGCAGATGCCACCTTTCCGAGCCCCCATCCGTCCATTATAATCAGAATTATCTTTTTAGCAGCCATTATAGAAATTTAACAATGAGAAAAGCGTTCATTTTCAAGGTAAAAATGGCAACAAAGCTAAGTGTTTTAACGTAACCGCTCTGGAATCCCATTGGCATGTAGTAACTTAGCTTTTAGAAATGAGGTACCGGACTGTGGCATGTTTTTCGATTAACTACTATGAAAACTAAAATAAAATGAAAAAAGCTTTACTCTTATTACCAGTTTTTTTTATCGCTATCTTCTCCTTCGCGCAAGCGGGGATTGATGATGTGATCTCTGCGATGAAAAGCGGAAATGCTTCAGGTGTTACGAAGTATTTTGATAGCTATGTTGATATTACGATGCCTGATAAAAGCAGCAACTACAGCAAGAGCCAGGGCGAGCTTATCATTAAGGATTTTTTTAGCAATAGTGGTGTAAAAAGCTTTGATGTAAAACACAAAGGCAATAACGACAACGGTGACTATTGTATCGGAACGCTTCAAACAAAGAACGGTAGTTACCGGGCTACAGTTTATATGCGTTTAAAAGGCAATAAACAGGTGATCCAGGATATTCGAATTCAGCAATTATAAAACAGTAAGTAAAATATTTAAGGCCCCGCCCGTTTTGTGGCGGGGCTTTTTTAGTTTTGAGTAATGGAATTCAATAAGCAATTTTATCATCTGATCGATGAAGCACTTACAGAAGATGTTGGAGAAGGAGATCATTCAACGTTAAGCTGTATACCTGAAAATGCCAGAGGAAAGGCCGTTTTGAAAATAAAACAGGAGGGTATACTAGCCGGAGCTGAGGTGGCAGAAAAAATTTTTCATTACAAAGACCCTGCTGCAATTTTTACGGCATTAAAAAAAGATGGGGAGATGATGAAGGCCGGGGAAATGGCTTTTGAAGTAGAGGCGTCTGTGCATACTATTTTGCAATGCGAAAGACTTGTCTTGAATTGTATGCAGCGAATGAGTGGAATTGCAACGTTAACCCGTCAATTTGCTGACCGGTTATATGGTCATAAAACAAAATTGCTTGATACAAGAAAAACGACTCCAAACTTTCGTCTGTTGGAAAAGGAAGCAGTGAAAATAGGAGGGGGCGTAAATCATCGTTTTGGTTTATACGATATGATCATGCTGAAGGATAACCATATTGCTTATTGTGGCGGAATTGAAAATGCAATTAATGCGGCCTGGAAATATTTGCAGAAAAAAAAATTGGACCTGAAGATTGAAATAGAAACAAGAAGCCTTGAAGATGTTCAAAATGTGATTGCAGTTGGAAAAGAAAAAGTGTCCCGGATCATGCTTGATAATTTTACACCAGAACAAGTAGCAGAAGCCTTGAAATTAATCAGTGAAGACCCGATAGCTATCGGGATTGAAACGGAAGCAAGCGGCGGCATTAACCTCGATAATATTGAAGATTATGCAGAGACAGGAGTTGATTATGTAAGTGTAGGGGCATTGGTGCACCAGGCGAGAAGTTTAGATCTGAGTCTAAAAGCAGTAATAATTTAAACAATGAGCAAGAAAAATAAACCTGATAGCCGTGGATTTGTATTTAGCACGGATCCCAATTTCAAATTCGAAGAAGAACCAAATTCAACAGAAACAATTGCACCTGCACAACAAAAATTAAAAGTAAGATTAGATACAAAACATAGGGCTGGCAAAGCAGTAACATTGGTGGAAGGTTTTATTGGTAAAGAAGAAGACCTTCAAGACCTGGGCAAAAAATTGAAATCATTTTGTGGTACCGGCGGTTCTGCCAAAGATGGCGAAATAATTATACAGGGAGATCAAAGGGAAAAAGTGATGCAATGGTTTGGGAGGAATGGGTATAAGAATGTAAAAAAGATTTAAAGATTTATTTTGTTTCGGACGCATCTTCATTCAAAAAATAGCTCAACGCTCCACTCGGACATCTTTTTACTTGGTTGATAATTTTTTCTGTTGTCGATCTCTCGGGTGTTATCCATGGTTTTTCTTTTGGTTTAAAAACATCGGGCAAACCGCGGACGCATCTCCCGGAATGGATACACAGCTCCGGTTGCCAGACGATAGTAACTTCGCCATTAGAATATTTAAATATTTTTGGCGCCATAACTAAAATTAATACTTTCTTTCTTCGATCGAATCCAGGATAGTACAATAACTGATATAACGATCGATATTTATCTTCTCCTCATCAACTGCTTTTTTTATGGCGCAGCCGGGTTCATTTATATGCTGGCAATTATTGAATTGACAATCATTCAGCCTGCTTCTCATTTCCGGAAAATAATGAGACAGTTCCTGTTTTGAAATATTAACCAGGCCAAATTCCCTCATGCCCGGGGTATCAATTATTCTTCCGCCAAAAGGAAGATCAAACATTTCTGCAAAAGTTGTTGTGTGTAATCCCTTACCACTCCATCCGCTTACATCCTGCGTTTTGAGTTCTAATTGCGGACTTATAATATTTATGAATGAAGATTTGCCAACGCCGCTATGCCCGCTTAATAATGAAATTTTATCTTTTAACAGATCCTGTACCGTTTCAATTCCCATTCCCTTCTCGACACTTACAAGAAAAACTTTATATCCTATTTCTTCATACATCTGTTTCCATTCAAAGAATTTTTCATCTTCCTTTTTCCTATGCAGGTCCGCTTTATTAAAAACAATTGCCGCCGGTACATGATACATTTCACAGGCAACGAGGAATCGATCAATAAAGCCCTGCGATGTTCTTGGTTCTTTTAATGTGGCAAATAATATAGACTGATCGAGATTGGCGGCGATAATATGATGCTGGTATTTATGTCTCGGCGATTGCCTGTTCACATAGTTTCTGCGCGGCAGGATCTCATTAATGATAGCTGTATTCTCAATTTCGCTTTCGGGCTCAATTTCCAGTTCATCCCCGACAGCAACGGGGTTGGTAGATGTGATTCCATCAATTTTAAAGATCCCCTTCATCCGGGCATTATAAGTTCTACCGGCCTGATTTTTGACCGTATACCAGCTGCCTGTGGATTTGTAAACAAGTGCCTTCATAGAACCCCAATTATCCGAATTATGCAAAGTTTCGGGGGAAAGATAGCAACAAAATGACTGTTGCGTAAAATTTATGAGGTTTGGAAGCGTTATTTACAGGTACAATTTACAAGGCTTTTAAAGCCCAAAAACTTTGAGTATTTTCAAAATCAAATTCAGAACTATGAACAAACTTGTCCTTTTTATAATTTGTGGTTTATTTTTTTCCTTAAATAGTTGTGATAAGGAAGATATCCCCCCGGTAAAACCGAAAACTGAATTACTTACTCAAAGCTCATGGAAATTTAAGGCGGCTACCGCCAATGGCTCAGACGTTTCGAACCAGAATCCTCCTTTTGCTCCTTGCCGTAAAGACAATATCATTACGTTTGGTATTAATGGATCAGGAACGGTTAGTGAAGGAGCTACATCGTGCAGTCCTGCGGAGAACGCAAACTTTACATGGAATTTTACTAGCAATGAATCGATTATTCATTTTTCAACCGCACTCTATCCCAATGCCCCTAATGATGTTACAGTTGTATCGTTAAACGAAACAGAACTTGTTATTTCATTTCCATATACTGTTAGCAGTATCACATTAACGGTGATTGTGACATTTCAACACTAGTCAGGAAAGATATTTTCCAACAACAGGCAGTCTTCTACCTACGCCAAATGCTTTGCAACTGATACGAAGTATCGGGCAAAACTGTTTTCGTTTGTATTCATTGGTATTCACCAATTTTAAAACCCGGTCAACAAGCACCGAATCATATCCTTTTGCTTTTATTTCTTTCGGCCCGTTACGTAGTTCAATGTATTCATATAAAACCCTGTCAAGCGTATCATATTCCGGAAGACTGTCACTGTCTTTTTGATTCGGGCGTAATTCTGCTGAAGGAGCTTTATTAATAATATTTGAAGGAATAATTTCTTTTTCACGATTAATATATCTTGCCAGGGCATATACCTGCATTTTATAAACATCGCCTAACACACTTAGGCCACCGGCCATATCTCCATATAAGGTTCCATAACCAGTAGCTAATTCACTTTTATTTGATGTATTCAATAAAATGTATCCAAACTTATTGGCAACTGCCATCAATAAATTTCCTCTTGTTCTTGCCTGGATATTTTCTTCAGCAAGACCAAAGGGAAGATCTTTATAAATGGGTTTTAATTCTTTAATAAAACTTTCAAAAATATTTTTGATCGGGATAATATGATGGTGACAGCCTAGATTCGTACTAAGTTGTTCCGCATCTTCTACCGAATGTGATGATGAAAACTGAGAGGGCATTAAAAGCACACTTACATTTTCTTTACCCAAAGCATGAACAGCAAGCACCTGAGTGACCGCACTGTCTATTCCACCACTGGCACCAAGTATTGCCCTGCTAAAGCCCATTTTCTTAAAGTAATCCCTGATGCCAAGTATCAGGGCATGATAGATCTCATCAATGTTCTTATCATTGGTTAAATAAGCGAGAATGTCTTCGCCCGTCCCTACTTCTTTTGCTGAATAAAAATAGGCCCCCTCTAATTCTCCTCCGCCGGTTGGCGGAGAGCCTTTGGAAGAGGTTAATTTTTTGCAGAGTTTATCCAATTCAAACATTTCAAAATCCTCTTCAAAATATTTCATCTCTTTCACCTTCTTGCCATTAATGTCATATACAAGACTACCCCCATCAAAGATAATTTCAGTATGAGAACCGATCGCATTACAATAAAGCATCGGCAGTTTATATTTCAACGTATGTGCTTTAATAATGCTGTTGCGAACGATATCCTGCGCATAATTATAGGGAGAGGCAGAAAGATTGATCATCACATCAGGTGCATAAGGCATCAACTGTTCCATCGGTGTAATGCGATACAAAGGATTATCACCCATGTTCCAGATGTCTTCGCAAATTGTTACTGCTAATTTTTTCCCTTTAAACTCCAGCACTTTCCAATCATAAGCAGGTTCGAAATACCTGTACTCATCAAACACATCATAGTTTGGCAAAAGCGTTTTATGTATCTCACCTCTTATTTCTTTTTCGTAAAGGAGAAAAACTGCGTTGAAAAGATCTTTACCTTCTTTTTGCGGATTCCGGGCAGGCGAACCGATCAATACGCCAATTGTATCGGCATGTTGTTTTATCCGATCGATCGATTCATAACATTTATTGATAAAATCAGGGAATTCAAGGAAATCGCCGGGAGCATAGCCACAAACACAAAGTTCTGAGAATACAACAAGGTCAGCGCCTTGTTCTTTGGCC
>DASUTO010000524.1:0-10834 GCA_036374555.1 Chitinophagaceae bacterium | reverse complement strand
AACAAACGAATATGCATGCCGTCGACATCCGCATCCGTAGCGATGACTACATTATTATAACGGAGGCCGTCCAACCCTTCTTCAATATTCAATGCATGCTGCAGCAAATTGAACTCTTCATTCTCGTATACCACTTTTTTTGTCAGGCCAAAACAATTAAGCGGTTTGCCACGCAAACTAAATACTGCTTGCGTTTCTACATTTCTGGATTTTGTAATAGAACCACTGGCGCTATCACCTTCGGTAATAAAGATCGTTGACTCATTGATCTTTGCAACAAACTCTTCCTTTCCTTTATTTGGCGGTTCATCATTCAAATGATAACGGCAATCACGTAGTTTGCGGTTATGAAGATTTGCTTTCTTGGCTCTTTCATTCGCCAGCTTCTTAATTCCCGAAAGTTCTTTTCTTTCTCTTTCACTTTGTTCAATACGCTTCTTGAGCTCTTCGGCTGTGGTTGGATTCTTATGTAAAAAATTATCAAGCTCTTTTGCAAAAAAATCCCCGATAAAATTCCGCATGCTTGGCCCGCCTTCAGCAACATTCACAGATCCAAGTTTTGTTTTCGTCTGGCTTTCAAAAACAGGCTCAACCACCCGAACTGAAATGGCCGCAACAATTCCTGTTCTTATATCGGCGGCATCATAATCTTTCTTATAAAAATCACGGATCGTTTTTACATACGCTTCACGAAATGCCTGTTGGTGCGTACCCCCTTGCGTTGTATGCTGACCATTTACGAAACTGTAAATGTCTTCGCCATATTCATTCGTATGAGAGATCGCAACTTCAATATCATCACCTTTTAAATGAATGATCGGGTAACGAATTTCATCTTCATTGGTTTTACGTAGAAGCAGGTCAAGCAAACCATTTTTACTTACAAAGCTTTTACCGTTGAAAACGATCTTCAGTCCCGCATTTAAAAAACAATAGTTCCAAATTTGATTTTCTAAAAACTCGGGATGAAATTTAAAGTTCTTGAAAACGGTTTCATCCGGAATAAAAGTTACGATCGTTCCATTCTCTTCACCCGTCTTTGCTTCCTTATATTCTTTTATTAAAAAGCCTTTTTCAAACTCCGCAGTTTTTTCTTTACCATCACGAACGGCCTTTACTTTAAAATATTGACTCAAGGCATTCACAGCTTTCGTACCCACACCATTCAAACCAACTGATTTTTGAAAAACTTTGCTGTCATACTTGGCGCCGGTATTTATTTTACTTACGACATCCACTACTTTACCAAGCGGGATACCACGGCCATAATCCCGAATGATGACCTGCTTGCCCTCAACAGTTATCTCTACCGTTTTTCCATAACCCATTGTGTATTCATCAATGCAGTTATCCAGCACCTCTTTTACGAGCACATAAATACCATCGTCCGGCGATGAACCATCACCGAGCTTGCCGATATACATACCCGGCCGCAGGCGGATATGCTCTTTCCAGTCGAGTGATTTAATACTCTCTTCGTTGTAATCGAAAAGATTGCTTGTGTCTTTTACTTTTTCCTTTGCCATTTACTCGGTACGATTTAGTTTTTCTTTGGTTATCAGCTTTTGCAATTCTATTTAAGCTACAATTGCGTCCGCCTGGGGCGGATCAAGGTTCTGTTCGCTATTCAGCTTTTTACCTCACCTTCCATCTTCCTCTCCTGAAAGAGAGGAAACGGGACTATAAATCTTTAATAAAACTATTTAACCACCACATCAACTTAAGTTCTTTACTGTTCATTACAGAAATCAAATAAGCTGGCCTTGTGGTCTGATGGCCTTCTCCTTCAGAATCGGGCAAATATAACAAAACGGAGGTTGCCTGTTATTTTTTGAGTTATTAACAAGTGGGGAAAAACACCTTATAATGTAACAGGGCAAAAAAATAAAGTAAGAAAATTGTAAACCTTTTACCAAAAACAGAAATGGCAGCGTTAACACAGAAAAATCCGGGATGCCAGGAGTATTAAATAGCAGAATTCTTGCGGCCAGCTAACCGGCTATGGTAATCTTGTCGTAATTGCTATTGACATTTCATTGGAGCTACTGATTGCTGCTTCTTCGCCATCCACCAAAATAGCGCCACTAACAACATTGCCATCAATACTGCTAACAACCAGCTTTACAAATCGTCCATCCTGCGGCGCATTAAAAGAATATTTCCATGCTGAAGAAACGTTGTTTATATATATCATTTGGCCATTAGCATCATTAAAACCGACATTCATGTTACCCTCACTTGAGATAAAATATTGAACGGTATGCCTAACTTTATGCTTGCTACAGGAACAAAATATAAAAGCAGAAAAAGTAATTATAAGAAATAGTTTTCTCATGGTACAGATTTAGGATTGCTGTACCTTAATAACCAAAAATATGCCAGCGGCAAAGGAAGGCCTGATTGAATAGTTAGTTCACTGATAATGAAGGCTAACAAAATTTACCACGTATATATTGCCGTAAAATCATTTCAGTTTTATTACTCAGAAAAAATACCCGGTTTCATTTACCAGCATGACAATCGAATAATTTTACATAGAAAAACTATAAACCAATGCCCGGAATTAGTTACAAAACCACTCACCCAAAAACCCGCTATGCATGGCGAAAATGGTTGGAGAAAAATCACTCCACCTCTCCCGGCGTCTGGATGATCTACTACAAAAAAGAAACTGGAAAAAGAAAATTCGATATGGCAGATGCAGTAGAGGAGGCATTATGTTTTGGATGGATCGACAGTACAGCACAGAAACTGGATGATGAAAGAACAATGCAGAAATTTACTCCACGAAAACCAAAAAGTGTTTGGAGCAAAATCAACAAGCAAAGAATTGAAAAACTAATCGAACAGGAATTAATGACCCCTGCGGGCATGAGTAAAATTAAAGAAGCCAAAAAAAATGGAAGCTGGGATACCTTAAACAATTCCGATTTTCATGCAGAAAATAATTCGTTGCCGGGTGAACTGCGAAATGCCTTCAGCAAAAGCAAAAAAGCTTTAGAGAATTTCCAGGCCTTTCCACCAGGGTATCGTAAACGATTTCTTTTTTGGATCGATAGCGCAAAAACTCCCGAAACAAAAGCCGCAAGGATAAAACAAACCTTACTGATGGCAGCGGCCAATAAGAAACCCGGTTTAAAAGGATTTAAATTGTGAACAAATTCTTTTACCATTCATAAAAAAATAATTTATCCGGCACAAAAACTGTAGTAACTTTTCTATACTAAATAAAAAAGGGTATGAAAAAAACAATCGTTGCCCTCATCCTGGCATCCGGTGTTACCGCAATTGCATTCGCGGCTTTGGATTCATCTTCCGCTACAAACAAGAAAATGAAGACAGAGAAAAAATCTGAAACGAAAAAGAAAAAGGAATGCAAGCGTACTTGCATGTACAGTATCTGATCACCGGCAAAAAGCCTTCTGTTTCGCAGAAGGCTTTTTAATATAATAGTTTTATTTCTTGCACTATCAATCTTATCATGTTTTCAGAATTATTTGAAAGTTCTAAACTATTTCTTACCTCTTTTGCCTTAATCCTGGTCAGGTTTTTAAGAACAGGCGGATTGGGATAATTTGAAAAATCCTTGTTTTTCAGGGCTTTATTTTTTATTCTGTTAAGGAGCTTTCCCTGACAGGGATTAATTTTTTGTCAAAAAAAAATTTTGCTGGTGATGGCTTGGTTCTGTCAAAACAAAACCATTAAATTTGACCTGCTGACCCTATTGAATAACTAACCCATCAGTTCATTTTTACCCGTTAAATTCTAACTAACTACTACCCATTCCAGCTTGTTTATTGGAAGAGGAAAAATTATTTTATTTAAAAAGCGGAGGAGCTATGTATACTTACGAATTGCTGGAAGCAGGTTGCTATTACCTGGTGAAGGAAAAAGAAGATTCGATGATCACCTTGATCAAAGTGGCAATGGAATCAGATCATTGTTTGTTTATTATGAAATTTGAAGATCCAACGGACACTGAGTGGAAATTGAAAAAAGATCCGCTGTTTGACATCATTGAATGTTTAACCGACGCTGCTGTAAAAGAATGGGAACTTTATTACAAAAGCAGCGAGGATGCTTACACAGAAGAAGATGATGATGATTAAATCACCTGGCTAACCTCCATTCATATAATTTCTATTGAGTGGTAATTGAAAAGAACTATTTTAGTTTATTTTACAATTACCACTTTTTTTATGAAAAAAAATAGTTGCCGCTTTCTCTCCATTCTTGCTGTTCTTAGTTTCACAATAACATTATCTGCGCAAGATGATCTGCCAACGGATTATTTAAGCAAAGAATTTCATGCCGGCCGTCGTGATGCATTGCGCAAGCTAATGCCGGATAATTCCGTGTTTGTTGTTATGGCATACCCCACCCGTACGTTCAGTAATGATGTTGAATATCTCTATCATCAGAATCCTGACATGTATTATTTCAGCGGTTACAAAGAACCCCATTCGCTATTAGTTATTTTTAAAGAAGAACAAAAAGGAGCTGATGGCCCATCATATAAAGAATTGATTTTTGTTCAGAAAAAAGATCAACGGGCTGAACAATGGACGGGAAGAAGACTGGGAACAGCAGGCGCCAAAGAAAAACTTGGTTTTACTTATGCATATAATGGCGAGGATTTTAAGAACGCTAAAATTGATTTCTCAAAATTTGATAAAATAATTTTTGACAGGTTCCCTGATGATGCAGGAATTGACAATCGTGACCATGCAGACCTTGCCGATCTTATCGAACAGTTTAAAAAAATGGCGAACGTACCAGCCGAAATTCCGAGGGATAGTAAACATGATACTCGTCTCTTCCGTGAACTGACCGGTAAGCTTCGTGAAATAAAAACTCCCGAAGAAATGGATCTGATCCGTAAAGCAGTTGAGATCTCATGCCGGGGTCAAAATGAAGTAATGAAAGCAGTACACCCTGGTATGAGTGAATTAGAGATACAGGGATTGCATGAATACATTCATAAAAAATACGGAGCGGAAGAAGTCGGCTATGGCTCAATTGTTGGCGCCGGGGCAAATGGTTGTGTATTGCATTATATGGAAAATTCAAAAACAAAGATCGGCAACGAAATGTTGTTGATGGATGTTGGCGCCGAGTATCATGGATATACGGCTGACGTAACAAGAACGATACCTGCCAATGGAAAGTTTTCTCAGGAACAAAAACTTATTTATAATCTTGTATATGAAGCGCAGGAAGCCGCATTTAGAATTTTAAAAGATGGAGCTAAATGGAGTGACGCCTCGAAGGCAGCACGGGATGTAATTGCTGAAGGTCTTGTTAACTTAGGAATTATAAAAGATAAAACTGAAGTGGGAACATATTTTCCTCATGGATTGGGTCATCATATCGGTCTTGACGTTCACGATCGCAGCTCATCACAAATACTAAAGAAAGATATGGTGATTACGATTGAACCAGGAATATACATCCCACCCAATAGCAATTGTGATAAAAAATGGTGGGGTATTGCCGTACGGATCGAGGATGACGCCTTGATCACCGAGAAAGGCTACGAACTGCTTTCCATATTTTCACCACGCAAAGTGGAAGACATAGAGAAAATGATCGCTGAAAAAAGCGCTTTGGATAATTTTACTGTTCCTAAACTAAAATCTGCAGAGAAAAAAGCTTTTTGATTGCGAGGGACGAAGCAATCTCCTCCTTATTATTATTAACGCATCTGTAATAAGAAGCGTAAAGACTTTATTATCTTGTTTAAAATTAATATCATGAAGAATCGTCGAAAAGAGGCCTTATTTTTCCTGTTCATCTTGCTGATCGGATCTTCAAATAATATTTTTTCTCAAAGAAAGACACTCCCGAAGGTTGAAATATTAAATACGGGGGTAAACACAAGCATTCGCGGATTATCAGTTGTAAATAATAATGTGGTATGGGTAAGTGGAAGCAAAGGGATCGTAGGAAAAAGTTCCAATGCAGGAAAAAACTGGAAATGGATGACCGTAAAAGGTTTTGAAAAAAGTGATTTCAGGGATATTGAAGCATTTGATGCCAACACAGCGATCATTATGGCAATTGCTGAACCGGCAGATGCTCCAGCCTATATTTTAAAAACAACAGATGGTGGAGATACCTGGAAAGTTGTTTATGAAAATAAAACCAAAGGAATGTTTTTAGATGCCATGGATTTTCGTGACCCAAAAAATGGCATGGTGATCGGTGACCCGGTTGATGGAAGATTTTTTATGGCGAAAACAACTGATGCGGGTAATTCATGGAAAGAGCTACCCGCAGAAGAAAGATTTGTTGCGGACAGCGGTGAAGCTTTTTTTGCATCAAGCGGCACCAACATTCGCATGTTATATAATGGATCGATCGTGATGGCCAGTGGTGGTAAAAACTCAAGACTGTTTTATAACAAAACGGTTTTTGAGCTGCCAATGGCTAAAGGAAAAGAATCAGCTGGCGCAAATTCAGTTGCAGTATATGACAATTACACAAAAAGCCATGCAAACAAAATAATTATTGTTGGAGGAGATTACACTGCAGATTCCATGATCGATAAAAATTGTTTTTATTCTAACAATGGCGGCAAAACATGGGAGCGGCCAAAAACCCCTCCACATGGTTACAGAAGCTGCGTTGAATTTTTAAATAAAGAGACGATCGTTACATGCGGATTGAATGGAGTTGATTATTCATTTGACGGCGGCAGGAATTTTTATTTGATCAGCAAAGAAGGTTTTCATGTATGCAGGTATGCAAGGATAGGCAACACGGTTTACCTCGCCGGCGGCAATGGAAAGATCGGGAAATTAGTGTGGCCTCAATAAATCTTATAAAAAAATTGGCCACTGAAGGGTGACTCTTTCACTTAAATTTATTACCTCGCAATAAAGAAAAAAGATAACTTGTTCTGACTTCTTCAGTAACTACATTCATGAAAAAGGATAAGAAAAAAATATATAAAAAAAAGTCACAGTCGGACCCGGTGGTATTTAAAGATCTAAAAAGACAAGAAAAATTCCCTGTCAATCATAAAGTGGGAATTCTACTTGGATTGATCGCATTCCTGCTTTACAGCAACACTATAAATTTTACTTATGTGCTCGATGATTCTGCAGCCATAGTGGAAAATCAGTTTGTGAAAAAAGGCATCGCAGGTATACCAGACCTGCTTAAAAGTGATTTTTGGCATTTCAGCAATCTCCAGTTGGGTTATTATCGTCCTTTGTCATTGATCACTTTTGCGATAGAGCAGCAGTTTTTCAATAGTAACCCGCACATCAGTCATTTTGTGAATGTGTTGATATATGCTTTCACCGCTTATGTGCTTTTCATATTGCTTAGCAGCGTATTCAAAACAAGAAATTTCCTGTTCCCTTTAATAATAAGTTTATTCTTTATTGCCCACCCTGTTCATACAGAAGTAGTGGCAAATATTAAGAGCCGGGATGAATTGCTGAGTTTTTTGAATGTGCTTTTAATGTTATGGTTTTCGTTAAAATATATTGATTCACGAAAAACAGTTCATCTTTTTGCAAGCCTCTTTTTTTTCTACCTCGCATTATTATCAAAAGAAACATCGTTAGTGGCGATATTATTTTTACCAACGATCTTATACTTCCGTGGGAATTATTCAATAATGGAAGTGGTAAAAAAGACAATACCCTATGTATTTATCATTGCCCTTTTCTTAATACAAAAAAAATTATTGCTCGCAAATCCCACCGGCATGACGCCGGATGACCTTGTCAATTATCCCTACCGGGAAAGTGATGTAAGAATTCCAATGGCTTTTCTTTTGTTTGCATTTGGTCTGAAACTTTTATTTTTCCCGCATCCTTTACGATACGATTACTCATACAACCAGATCCCCGCTGCCGGCATTTCGGATGTATTTGTAATAGCCGGAATTATTTTATTTATAGCCGGGGGAATTGCAATTATAAAATATTATAAAAGCAGGTCACCAATCATCCTCGGGCTTATTATACTTTATATCAGTATGGCTCCCCTGATGGCTTTTACCATTCTGAGAGGCGGTATTTTTGCAGAACGTTTTTTGTTTTTCCCATCGCTTGGATTTTCTATTGCAATAGTAGGTGCATTAACAGCTTTATTTAAAACCGGGTTTACAGAAAAGATCAACAGCCTGAAAAATTTTATTGCTTCGAATATTGTTTTCTTCCTGCTTGCATTGAGCATTCCTGTACTTTACGGTATAAAAACATTCAGCAGAAATTTTGCCTGGAAAGATGAGATAACGCTCTTCAGCACCGACATCACCTCGGGCGAGAACTGCACGCAGAATCTTCGTCATTACGGAACTGAAATATTAAGATTAGCCGTAAAAGAAAAGGATCCCTTAAAAAAGAACGAATACGGAAACAAGGCAATTGGTATCTTTAAAAGAGCCGTGCAAATTCATCCCAAATTCAGTGAGTGTTATAACCAGATAGGTACCCTTTACCAGGAAGTATTTCTTATTCCTGACTCAGCAATTTATTATTACAACAAATCAATTGAAGCGTCCCCGGGTCTTGTTTTTCCATACTATAATCTTGGAACGATCTACCAGATTACGGGGAACAACGCAGCTGCCTCCTATTATTACAACCAGGCGATTAAAATGAATCCAACTTACCTGAATGCAATAAATGCCAAAAAAAACCTGAAGGAAGCTACAGGTTTGGATGTTCAGATAAATCCATTGACAACAACCATGGATACAACTTCTCAAAATAAGAACGGTCAATATTATTATAATCTCGGGAACTTTTATGCATCGCGTGGAGAATATGTAAAAGCAGCTGAACAGTTCCAGCGATCGATCGATCTTGATCCAGGCATTGAAGATTCCTATATTAATCTTGCGAATTGCTATGGTATGCTGAAAGAATATGAAAAATCAATTAACGTTTCGGAGCAACTACTAAGAAGAAATCCAAACAATATAAAAGCTCTCGAGAATCTTGCCGTCACTTACCGATCCGCAGGGAACAATGCAAAAGCTGAAGAATGTTTGAATAAAATAAAGGCTTTAAGGAATTAAGAATTAAAAAATAATAATTAATAATTAGTGATAGAATTGGACATTGAGGATTTTTAAATCCAAATCAGGTATCTTATATCTATCATGACGTCCTCACTTTAGATTCTCCAGTATATCTTTTACAGCTGGCTGCTTCTTATAATCCGCATCAAAATAACGGTAGAAGATGGTCCCTTCCTTATTTATAATATATACAGCAGGAACAGGTAAGTAAACTTTATCTTTTTGTCCGTTGGCTGTTGCCAGGTCTATATCCGCATTTTTATATCTTGACACAGTTCTTTCATCCACTTCAAAAGCGACCCCATATGCTTTCATTATTTTCATTTCCTTATCATATAATAAAGAATAGCTTGCTTTTGTTTTTTCGATCGTCTTTAATATGTATTCATTTTTTTCAGGGGTCACAGCGATCAGTTTTGCTCCTTTATCTTTTATTAACTGCAACGAATCTTCTAATTTTTTTAATTGCTTGCTACAGTATGGACACCAGTAACCACGGTAAAAGATCAAAACAACAAAACTGTCTTTCAAAACATCTTTCAATCTTATTTCATTTCCATACTGATCAATTGCCTTGAAATCCGGCGCCTTTGAATTAATAAAAAGTCCTTCCGGTTTTTCCTGTGCTTCAACAAAAGATGAAAAAATAAATCCAACCAATAAAAAAAATAGTCGCTGCATATTATTTTTTTGTTGAGTAAAAATAGTCATGGAATGAAAACGTGCAGCACATAAAGCCATTTCGCATTTAATAATGTTGCGTTAATCTTGCGTGAGATCAAGCGAATTGTAATCCTCAAAACCTGTAACTGGTAAAGGTTTTAGGTGTTTTTTGATATAAAAAATATTAGCAGTATTAAATATCTTTAATCAAAAAAAGTGACAACATCCATGTCAAAACGGTGCTATCGTATATTTACGAGGTTGATACTCACTGGTTTATTTTAAAAAAATTTTGCACAAAAAGTTGGAAAATAAAATAATCCATTTACCTTAGTAAAAGTTTTGTAAAAATACCATCCATATCCATTAAAATTCCGCAGGTACATCTCCGTTAGTTTTTGATGTCCCCTACCACCGTCCACTTCTGAAAACAATCCCGTCTACAACCCCACGAAGACTAATCTATCTTCTGATTAGTAGCAAGCACTCAAATGCATTAACGCATTTGAATGAACTTATGTTTCAATTATTTTATTATATCAAAACTAAACACTGAAGTATGAAAAAGACAGCTACCCTTAATTCCTTATCCGGAAGTTTAGGAACGAGTGTCAAAATTATTTTGACCTTACTCTTCCTGAATTTCTTTACGCAGAATGCATCTGCACAAATCATCAATATTGATGGTAACGCAAGCGACTGGTCGAATTTTTGCTTTGCACACGTACAAGACAAATTCGATGAAGTCAACCAGGACAACATTTTTGCAGGCAATGAAAAGGATTTCTTTTTTGCCGCAGACTGGTTCTGGAAACTTGGCACTGCCAAAGACAAAAATGATATTGCCAATGGAGCGGCTGCACTTGTCAGTTCCGTTATCGTTGACAATGTTACCCTAACCGGATCATACCTGGTATTTGCAGGCGACCGGATAACAAATGATGGTGATGCGCAAATCGGTTTTTGGTTTTTTCAGAACGGAACGGCGCCAGTAACAGTAAGTGGAGTAAATACTTTCTCTCCGGAGAAAAATGGTTTGCCTTACCCCGGTGACTTACTTGTTCTTGCCGACTTTACTGGTGGGGGTAGAAATGCCGATGTTACAGTTTTGATGTGGACGCCTGGAAC
>DASUTO010000523.1:0-3472 GCA_036374555.1 Chitinophagaceae bacterium | reverse complement strand
CGAAGATACTGAATGAACACGCAGCATGGTCCTGGTATCAATATCTGAAAATTTCGAAATGACCCAGAAATAAGCATCATTGGAATGTGATATCATCATGGAACCTGCACCCATAGCAAGCACCGCAAGTAATTTTCCATTTTCAGATTCAAGACCCAATATCGGCAACAAAGGAAGTACGATAGATGATGCTGTAATAATTGCAACAGTGGAAGAACCTTGCGCCGTTTTAATAAGACTCGTTAATAAAAAAGGAAAAAAGATACCCAGCATTTTTAGATCAAGTTTTTCACTGAAATGATCACCAATATTGGTGGCAGCCAATACCGCACCAAAAGCGCCACCTGCCCCTATAATAACAAGTATTCCTCCCGCTTTTTCCACCGCTGCTGATAATTGAAAAGCTAGAGAATGTTTGGTATTTTTTCCTGTTGCAATAGCTATCAATACACCAATTGCAAGCGCAACAGCCGGATCACCAACAATATTAAAAACATCAGTAAGAAAGCCGGTTTTATTTTTTTCAAATACGAGAACAGACCTCAACGCCATCAACAAAATGGGAACTACTACCGGTAGAAAGGCCGGGATCGCTTTTGGCCCTGCAAAGACTTCTTCATTAGTTTCATCAAGAGCTTCAGTGGTTGTTTTGGTCTTTTTGCCTGCATACACTGCCCACCAATGACCGATCAACATAGCAGGAATTGCAATCGCAATCCCATATAAGATCATTTTTCCAAGATCAACAGCCAACGTACCTGCGGCGGCAGTCGCACCGGGATGTGGTGGTATTAAACAATGAACGGCATACAAACCTGATGCTAATGAAATACTCATTGTGGCCGCTGCAATCCCTGTTCTTTTTATCAGTGATCGATTAATTCCGTTTAAAACAATATACCCGGAATCGCAAAAAATAGGGAGCCCGACAATAAATCCTGTAAAAGACAAAGCAAGTGAAGAATTCCTTTGTCCCACTAATTTTAAAATTGAAGCAGCCATTACTTGCGTGCTTCCGTTTTTTTCGAGCAATACGCCAATCGTTGTACCTAATACTATTATGAGTGCCAGTTTCGACATGACATCTGCAAATCCATTTTTGATCAAAGACAAAATCTCAGCAAAAGGTAATTGCACTCCAAGACCCGTAACAAAGCAGGCAATGATCAATGCAAAAAAAGGATGCACCCTGAATTTTACAGTAAGAAGGATAATAGATATTATCCCCGCCAGTAAAAAAATTATTAACTGGGAAAAAGATGCATTCATTAAATTTTCTTTGAAAATTAGCTATTGCTGCTTTAAAAAGCCAATGCGGTCATCTGCTGCTGTATTATTATTTATATTCAGCTTATACCGCAATGCCGGTTCTTCATTACAAAAAACATAAAGCCACTCACCCGTTGCTGCGGTAATATTGTATTTGAAAGAAAGTTTTTCACCGCCGGGATTTGGAGAAAGCAGGATGGCTTGCGTACTATCAAATACCCGGGATCCTGAAACAAAAAAGTTTGTGATCTCTCGCCTGGCTCTTAATTCTATAGTAATCGTATCACCGATCGCAGCATTAATTACACCTTTCGCTGGAAAATAGCTGCTGACACCAGCCTTAATATACCCGGAATATCGAAACGGGCTTTGCGCATATTCACGGTAAACAGGAGGGTTTTTCAATAATGTCCACTGGGGATCTTCAGGGTAATGATCACGAATGAACTCAGCAGGCGGTGCAAGAAAATAAAGATCATTATATCGGCGTATGTATTCATTTCCATAACCAATAACACCACTGGCCCAGGTTACATCAAGCAAATACCATATGCTGTCAATATAAACCGAATTCCATGTATGATTGACAGCAAATCGCCGGTTATTATTTGTTCTTGCATAACCATAAATGACCTCGGCCTTTATTCCTGCATGATCACATAAGGTTTTAAATAGCCGGGAGTATCCATCACAAAAAGCAACACCGGTATTCAAAACCTTTGCTGCTATTCTTTCATCTAATGGCGGCAATGCAACATTGCTGTCTTCAGGTTCTTTGTAAAATTGCCGGGGAATATTCTTACGCTGCCCAAAAGGCATCACATTGTAGTCAATATGTTCAGTTATCCAGCGAAAGATAGCTCTCACTTTTTCACGATCTGTTTTACCAAGCGAAGACAATTGTTTCGCTAATGTATCTGCTTTTGCAACAGGGATCGATCCAACCTTACTATCAATGGTATAAAAATTAGTTGGCCCAACCTGGGAATAAAAACTGAGTGGCAGAAAAATTAATATGAATAAAAGGATTTTCATTCAAAACAAACTCTTCTTAAAGTTAAGAAGAGTTTTGCGGGTAGCAACAAAATACCGTTATGCATTACATATCAGTTGTAACTCTTCATAAAAAGGAGTCTTGTCATACCGAGATGGCTATTTCCAGATTCACCCTTAATATAAGAAAACGTAATCGAGGTATCTCATACTTTAACAAGTTTGAGATACCTCGCCGAAATTCATTTAAATTGAAGATTGAATAAGGTCGGCTCGGTATGACAAGCTGCATGTGTTACCTTATTTATTGAACTCCTAATTCCCAAATTATCGCCGGCAGGTTCTTATTTTTGAATAAAGCATTATAATTATCAATAGCTTTTCTCAGGTCCTTATCATAAACGTTTTTATATTTCACCCATTCCTTATCCAGGTCAGCATTCCGTGACTTTAATCCTTCCGTAATTCGTGGATCATGCGCATCGGCAAGGTTTTTCAGATAGAGAAACTCCACATTTAATTTGCTGGAAAAATTAATTACATCCTGGAAATTCTTTTGTCTTGTTTCGATCAGGCTGGCTTCCCATTCATCGATCTTCTTTATCAACTCTTTTCCCTTTTCAATTAACTCTTTACTATCCTTTACATCTTTTAGTAATTCATTATAGGTTTCCACCTGCTTCTTAACTTTCCGCATCGCAATTATGGATTTGTGAATTTCACTTACCTCGTTGCTGATATTATTGAGAAACTTTTGTTGCTCATTCCAGTCAGCTGCTGTTACTTTTAGAGCCGGGTCTTGTATCACGTTCATCTCTGTTTCAGAAGATGTTCCTTTATAATTAAGTCTTGCTTTATATTTTCCCGGTGGTAAACGATAACCTGTGTAATCGCCATAAACAAAAGCTCCCTGGATATCAGGAGAAATATTTTCGCCTTTAAAATTCCATGCAAAGCGATTGATCCCTTTCATTGCCGGGATAACCTGTGATGGAGGCGGGCCGCCCGGATATGGTTTGAACATGCTATCTTTTTTATTGGTGTAGGTTCTTACTACCTTATTGTTTGCATCGATTATTTCAAGCTTCACCGTATTTGTATCTGCATTTTCAGGAAAATAATAATCAAGCATTACGCCTTCGACGGGGTTTGATCCATTCGAATTACCCGGATCAAGACCCGGGATACTTGCTGCACCGCTATAACGATA
>DASUTO010000522.1:0-10563 GCA_036374555.1 Chitinophagaceae bacterium | reverse complement strand
CTGCCGGATTCTTTGGAAAATTCTTTTTGTTGCTCGCAGGGGCAGGAAAAGGCAATTACCTACTTATTACAATTGCAGCGTTAAACATGGTTATCTCGTTGTATTATTATTTAAAAGTGATCAAGGCGATCTTTATGGATGCAAACGACGATCCTATTGAATCTGTAAAATCAAGTTGGTCACCAAAACTGGCGATGATCATTTGTGTCGCGGGTATCATTGTTACCGGATTGGCGAGTAGAGTTTATAATTATATATATTCATTGTTTAGCTAAATAAAATGGCCATAAACAAAAATCATGAGTTTGAAGAACTAGGTGGCGTGAAATGTGCCATCGTGGAAAAGAATGCTTCAAAAGAAAGAGTCGCTTTCCTTAAAGATCTTTTAGAAATAAACAATTTTGAAGTTGTGATTGTTCCCTCTCCTCCGCCCAAAGCCGCACCTCCACCAAAACCAGCTGCTGTACAAGAGGGAGTTGATCAACCTCAAACACCAAACATCGAACCTCAAACAACACCGCCTGAAACATTTACCATCGGTGTCACTAACCTTGCTTTTAATCCTACCAATGCTATTTTTGGTCGTTTATTAAAAACAAAGGATGGACATATCGTTACACAAACTTATTGGTATCAAAAAGATTCGATAAGCAAGGATGATATTCCTTACTACGAACAAAAACTTTAATCAATTTTCAAATGGAAATAAAAGACTTATTTGATCCTTCCGTAAAACAGGAGATCATTGATCGTATCAATAAACTTACATCTCAAACAAAGGGGCAATGGGGCAAGATGAATGTCTCTCAGATGCTTGCCCATGTGCAAATGCCGATACGCATCGCCCTTGGTACACACCAGCCTAAAGGAAGTTTTTTGCTAAGATTAATTGGCCCGCTTTTTAAAAGCAAATTATGGGATGAAAACCCGTACAAACAAAGCTTACCGACCGATCCCACATTTATTATGACCGGCTCTGAAAAAGATTTTGAGAAAGAAAAAGCTTTATTAATTGACCTCGTAAACAATTTCAACGAAACAAGTATTCAGGGTGAACAACATCCTGTATTCGGCAAACTCACCAAGCTCAACTGGAGCAAAGCCACCTGGAAACATTTGGATCATCATTTAAAACAGTTTGGAGTTTGAGTTCAATTAGAAAGAAGATATTATTGAAAAATTGTAAGATGATCGGGTCACTTGATTAGGATATTTGACTGGAGGGACTTCGAATCGTCGGGTTCACCGAAACTCATTGATAAGCTATTCTCTTGCAGGCGGATTTCACTTACATTTGACTGACCAATGACCATTAAATGCTTAAGGAAAAAAAAATATCTTTTTTATTCTGCTCTTGCCTTTTTGCTTTTTTGTTTTCTGCCGCCCAAATGCGCCAGATCTATTTGGATCCAGGTGGTGATTACAGGATAATAAAAAAGATCAGTTTTTATTCCGCTTCACATGGCTATATCGCATCATCTGACAACGGGCCTCCCTTTGTAGGTTATACAGCTGACAGCGGCAGAACCTTCACCAAAAGATTCATTACCCTTGGTAATGTAAATTATAATGGATATTCAGTCAATCTTACGTTTGGTTTTGATATATACGGAGTAAAAGCCTTTAGCCAGGATACAATTATTGCTTACGGAGATTATGGATGGGTACCCGCCATATTATATTCGACAAATGGTGGTTTAAGTTACCTGCTGGTATATCATTCCCAATTCAGTCCTACCCAGCTCAACGGCGGCATAACAGATATGGTATTCCCGGAAAACAATAATATCGGGTATGCTATCGATGCCGACAGGATCTTGAAAACAACGAATAAAGGATTCAGTTGGTCGGTTGTACGCATAGACCCCAATAGTTTTTTTAACCACATCGAAGCAGTTGACAATAATAACCTGGTCACATTTTCCAATGAATATTACGCAAACAAGCTTCTAAAAACTACCAATGCGGGAAGTTCATGGCAAGTAGTACCCCTGCCCGTATCTATAACAGGATCTTCAATTATTTATTCAACATTTCTTACAGCGAACAAAGGATGGCTGAATATCAGAGATAATAACGACAGCCTGAGAGTATTTTATACTTTAAACGGCGGTAATACATGGGTGCAAAAGAATCATGCAGAAGCAACGCCTTTTTGGTGTGATAAAATGAAGTTTGTGAATGATAGCACCGGGTTTGCAATTGGTGGCATTTTTACTACTTATAAAACTACAGATTCGGGTAAAGTATGGCAGCCCCTCCCAAGAGACAATAATTATTCTTATTTCAATTCTTATTATTTTGACATACAATGCCTGAATGAAAATCAGTTGTGGTGCGGAGGCCACCAGGATTTTCTCGAATTGTCAACAAATGGCGGCGGCACTCCATATTCAAAAGCCTTTTTCAAAATTGACACTATAAATTCCTATACCAATAATCTTGTAAAGCTTTGGAATTATTCAAAACCCGGATATCAATTTAAATGGTATGTTAATAACAATCTTATCAGTACCAGTTATAATGCAACTTATACGCATAATGCCTCCAGCACTTTGGATAGTATAAAGCTTGTAGTAACAAATGGAATAAATTCCGACTCAGTTACCAAATACCAGTACTTTAATCTCCCGGTTGTTATTACTTCTTTTACTCCTACCACAGGTGTAACGGGAACTGTCGTGACCATAACCGGTATAAATTTTACCGGCGCATCCCAGGTCCGGTTTGGAGGTACTCTTGCATCCAGTTTTAATATTGTTTCCTCCACACAAGTAAACGCTGTAGTAGCAAATGGATCTACAGGAGCAGTTACGGTCACAACACCACAAGGCACTGGCTTTTTAAGCGTCTTTACTTATCTGCCACCACCTACGATCAATTTACCAACTTCAGTTTCAGACAATATTCTTTGTAAATCAGAATCTATAACTATTGTTTTGCAAAACACACAGCAAAATGTGAAATATGAATTAATAGATAGTCTGAACAATTCATATGGATCTGTCAATAGCAATGGGGGAACTATTGGACTATATACATCTCCTGTTTCCAGGACCGGTAATTATAAAATAAAAGCCACGAGGATCAATTTTCCTACATCAACTGCAACATTCACAAATAAGATCTTTATACTGGTGGAACACACAAGATCCGTGTTCACAGCAACAAGAGCGAACATTATACCTAATGAAAAAGTGAATTTTGGCAACCAATCTATAGATGCACAAACTTATAACTGGACATTTCACCAGGATGCAAATATCCCGGGTTCAACACAAATTTCACCTCGAAACATTTTTTATCAAACCCCAGGACAAAAGACTTTAACGTTGATCAGTACAAGTATCAACGGATGCAAAGACACTTTGCAATCAAATGCAGTAATGGTTTACAACAAACCTATGCCCGATGAAAGCTGTTATGGATTAAATGTTGATGACAGTGATTTTGCTTATTTTCCTGCTTCTCCCGCTTCTTTGAATGCAATTGCATTAAGCACGGATAACGGCTATTATATCGGAGGCTTTGGAAACAAACCCAAATTGAAAAGCAGGTATGGAAATCCAAAACATTTTTCTGATGATGGGTTAGCCTATTTTGCCAGGTATACAACAGATGGTGTTTTAAGCTGGTATTTATATATAAGAGAAGGCGGAGATTTCTATGCGGCAGAAAAAGACTCCAGTGGGAGTGTTTATATTCTTGGCAGTTGCCAGACCCAAAAATACCTTACTCTTACCAATGGTGATTCATTAAAGATCTCTGCCACGTTATTCGATACAATTAGTTATTCTACAAAGGTCAATGGCTTTATTCTTAAACTGGATTCAAACGGCAATTATTTATGGCATACTATTATTGATGATCCATCTTCAGCTTCATTCTCGGGTTACCCGACCAAGGGTGGGCTGCCGAATAAAATAAAGATCAGGGGAAACCGAATAACAATTGCCGGGACCTTTTATGCCAATCTTGCTTATTCAAGAAATGGCGTAAAACAGGTTCTTGTCACGTTAACAAATTCAACCAATCCAAACGACCTCCAGAATAATTTTATCCTGCATATCAAAGATGATGGCAGCCTGCTGTGGCACATGTACTATGAAAATGTCGCCACTAACCAGCGAAGAGCTATTTCAGGTATTGGATTGGACGCTAACAAGAATATATATGTTGCCGGTTTTTATGAGAACCAGGTTAAAATACATGACGTTGGAAACGTCAATAATATCACTCTTAACGGCACCCTGGGTGCGGGCAGCTCCTATATATTAAAGTTTGATTCAACCGGTAAATATGTTTGGAAAGCAGATATCAAAAATTCCTTCTCCTCATTCAAGAGTATTTCGCTTTATGATATTGCAACCAGTGATAATGGCATTTGTTATGTTACGGGGGCAGCCAGTGTTTTGAATAGCTCAGAATTTTTCCAGGTTATCAGCAGTAACGGCGCAACATCCAATATAAGTCTTGGTTCATTTTGCCTTTTAAAATTTGATTCATCAGGAATATATAAATGGGCACAGGGAAGTAAATATTCCTACTATGGCCAGGGAAGTTCGATCTTCCTGAAAGGTCCGAATCTGTTTACAACAGGCTCAATTTCCAATAATGGACAAGCTCAGTCTCAGTTTGCCTTTACCTCATCTGACAATATGCTTGTCTCACAAATTTTACATGAGTCAGAGTTCTTTGTAGTTAATTATGATACCTCAGGAGTCTTAAAGCGAATTGTAAAAAGCGGAACAAATGTTGGCGGGCATGCTGTACCAAACAAAATATTTAAAGATAATGCTGACAATTTTATTATTGGCGGAAGGATCGACGGGTATAATGGCGGAAATGGTACTTATACAGTATTTAATAATACTATTAATACAAATTATATTGATGGCTTCTTTATAAAATTGAATCCTGATTTTTGTTATGGAAACACACAACCTACTGCAGATGCAGGCCCCGACAGAACAAAGTGTGTTGGAGATACTGCAATGCTTGGCGTTTCCTCAACGGGAGATAACTACTACTGGACCTCCAATCCCGCCGGGTTTACGTCATTTTTATTTAACCCTACAGTTTCTCCAACGGTTACAACCTCGTATTATTTGTCAGCTGTCAATTCATTTTCGGGTTTTATTGCTAAGGATACGGTAACCATTACAGTTTTAGCTGCACCGTTAGCAACTGCCGGAGCTGACCAGGCGATCTGCACAGGTACCAACGCAGTAATTGGCGTGGCACCTGTTGCTGGTTATAGTTATTCATGGACATCTATACCGGCCGGTTTTACTTCGACGGTTGCAAACCCGACAATAACACCTGCTGCAACTACCCAATACATAGTAACGGTGCTCAACACATCTGGTTGTTCTGCAAAAGATACTGTAGTAATATCTGTTATTAATACAATTGCACCATCGGTATCCATCAGTATTCCTGCTACCTCTGTGTGTTCCGGTACGTCAGTTACTTTTACGGCGACTCCAACAAATGGGGGCACATCGCCATCTTATCAATGGCAGGTAAACGGTGCAAATGCAGGTACTAATAGCAATACTTTTTCCAGTCCATCACTTACCAATGGTGCACAAGTAAAGGTGATCATGACGAGTTCTTTGAATTGTGCATCACCAACAACTGCTAACAGTAATGTGATTACTATGACAATCACTAACAGTTCTGTTCCGACGATCACAGTTTCTGGCAATACCATAATTACTGCCGGGCAAAACACCACAATATCTAGTACGATAACAAATGGAGGTTCTTCACCAATTTATCAGTGGCAGGATAGCACGAATACACATACGTGGCAAAATATTCCGGGTGCATCATTCGCCACGATAAATTATTCTCCTGCACAATCGGGCAACAAGCTCAGGTGCATATTAACAAGTAATGTCGTTTGTGCTTCGCCTGCTGCAGTAACGAGTAATGCATTGGCATTTACAGTTTATCCTGTTACAGCTATAGCTCCTGTTGCTGCATCTAATTATGGCATCAGGTGTTTTCCGAATCCTGCTTATGATAATTTATTTATCGATAGTCTTAATCTTGCTGATAAATGGCAAAAACTCGACCTTTTTTCTAATGACGGCAAAAAACTAATTACAACATTAAATATTACAGGTCGCAGATCAGTAACCCTTAATGTATCTCGTTTACCTGCCGGACAATTTATTGCAATATTGCGAAGAAAGTCCGGGGCACCCGTCTATTTAAAATTCATAAAGCTTTAAAAACTTCTTTAAACTAAAGCTGTCAATCTTTGAGTCTTATAATTCTTCGATATTCTTTCCCGGTCCCTATCATTTGGGGAAAGGATTTCAACATTGCCGTTTAAGGATCAAAGTTCTATGCCCTTTACAATTATAGTATGGTTCTTGTATACATTCCATAAAAAGATTATGGAAAATAAAAGAAACGAAGCAACGCTAAATCGTCCTGAAGGCGACCGGGTGCTTGATGCACCTTATGTATTTGTCAATATCCCGGATTTTATCCGCCAATTGAAAAGTGAAGAAGCATGGCAGAAAAATGATCGAAATGGCATTACGGTTTTTAAAACCGGAAGAGTGACCACCGTATTGACATGCTTACATGCCAAAGCAATTTTAAAAAACAATTTGGTTGATGGCATTTTTACTGTGCATGTATTGGAAGGCATCGTAAGAGTTAAAACTCCTGATGGCGATGTTGATATGCAGCCTAATCAAATAATAGCCTTTCACCAATTGGTTGATCATTCTATTGAAGCAATGATGGATTCGGTAATACTGTTTACTAATAATTCCTCAGAAGTAACAATTTAAGATCTGAACGCTGTCCCCATGGAAACGCCGCTTTCAGATATAATAAAGAATAGGATCCTTGCACAAGGGCCGATATCTTTTCATGATTTTATGGAAATGGCCTTATATTATCCTGATTTAGGATATTATACTTCCTTACCCGATAAAATTGGAAAGCATGGTGATTATTACACGAGTCCCTATTTTACAAATGTTTTTGGAAATGTACTGGCAAAACAGTTGGAAGAAATGTGGCTCCTGACCGGCAAGAAAGATTTTACTATCGTGGAATATGGCGCAGGAATGGGCTCCTTATGCGTTGATATTCTCAGGCGGCTTAAACATTCAAAAAGACTTTATGAAAACCTGAACTATTGCATCATCGAAAAAAGTGAAGCAATGCGCCAGAATGAAAAGAAGATCATTGGGCCTGACCTGATAAATGAAAAAATAGTTTGGTATGATTCAATTGAAGAAATCCCATCGTTTACCGGTTGTGTTTTAGCTAACGAAGTCCTTGATAATTTTTCTGTACATAAAGTAATAAAGAAACAAAACGAGCTTAAAGAAGTTTTCGTTGATTATCACAAAGGCTTTATTGAAGTGCTGAAACCGGCCCCGGATGATTTGAAAGAATATTTTGCTGCATTAGGTATTGAATTGCCCAATGATTTTTGCACTGAGGTCAACCTGGAAGCAATTGACTGGATAAAGAGAATTTCATCTTCCCTGGAAAAAGGATTTGTACTTACAATAGATTATGGATATCCATCGTCTGAATTATATAAATCGTACCATCGGCTAGGAACAATAGTTTGCTATAATAAACACACAGTAAATGATCTTCCTTATGAAAATATCGGGCAGCAGGATATAACTGCACATGTAAATTTTTCAGCCTTGAAATTCTGGGGCGCAAAACACGGATTAAACAATTGCGGCTTTACCAATCAATCTCAATTTCTTTTAGGACTTGGGTTGACTCAACATTTAAGAAAATTAGAAGAACATGAAAAGAATAGTTTTGAAGTAAGAAAAAAATTAATGCTGCTTCACACGCTGTTAATGTCAATGGGAAAAAAATTCAAAGTGCTGATTCAACAAAAGGGATTGAAGAACCCTTTTCTTTCAGGTTTACAATTTTGTCAGCCACTTACCTAAATAGCAACGCTCTCTTTTGTGCCACAATTGCAGCTGAATTGTACCGGCATCATTTTTATGCTATGTCTATGTTATCAATTTTTTTAATTAAAAAAGAAAAAACATGTACTACAATCAGTCATGTGCCGCAAAAGGCAACAATTACGGAAACCGGCAGGGCCAGTTTATCCGGTCAATGCAGCGAGCCGCTGTGAACATTTACAAAACTGACAGCAGCTATGAAATGCTGGTGTTTGCACCTGGACGCATCAAAGAAAATTTTCATATTGATGTAAAAGGAAATGAGTTGACTGTTTCTTACACACCACCGGATGGTTTTCAAAGACCAAATTGGGTCTTGAGAGAATACAGCCGTGGCGGATTTGTAAGAACTTTTACACTCAATGAAAGTATCGACACGGCGACTATTGCAGCGAAATACACAGATGGTGTGCTGCAAATAAGTTTGCCGATCATTGCTGGAAAAGAAGATGAAAAGAAAGAGATCGTGATCAACTAAAAATGGCGATTTGTATGGCCGTCTCGCCTAAGGCGGGACGGCTTTTATTTAAGTCAAGTCTATCTCAAAACCTTCCATTGCCAATTCTACCGATACATCTGAACTTAATTTGAACGCCGCAAGCATTTCTTCAAGAAATGTATCTGAATGTGATGGATCATGATGGGTAAACAACGTATGTTTCGCTGATGTAATAGAGGCAAATAGTCCTGCATCATCGATCGAAGAATGTCCCCAGCCTCTTCGCATTGGATATTCTTCGCTTGTATATTGTGCATCGTGCAACAATATATCCGCTCCCTCGGCAAGGTCATAACCAGAAACCCATTTTGGGTTTTGGATCATTCCATGGCTTCCCAGGGCTGGCTCATGGTCTGGTATAAATGTGAACACAAAATTTTCCCGCATTATCCGGTAACCAACTGTGGGACCAGGATGAATTATATAAGATGATTGAATGCGAAAAGGTCCAATATCAAATACGCTGTTACTAACTTCATGCAATTCTAATTTGCAGGGAACATCACGAAGAAGAACCGGGAATAGCGGGGGCGAAAGATAACGGCTGATACGTGAAAACAGTGATTGCGAACTACTGGCCGGTCCCCAAATATGGATTTCTTTGGAAGGATCAAACAATGGACTAAAGAATCCTAACCCCTGTATATGGTCTAGATGAAGATGCGTGAGCAATATGTCTATCCTTTTACTGGCAGGATATGCACCGCCGCATCGACGGATGCCGGTTCCTCCATCAAGCACAAGCAAATGATCATCATACGCCACGGAAGCGCAGGTTGTATTGCCTCCATATTTTTCTGTATCGGGTCCGGTCGTGGGTATAGAACCACGAACACCCCACAATTTTACTTTCATTTTAATTTTTGTTTCCAAAAAATAGCAACTGCTCCTACAAAATTTCCCGACCGACTGATGATCGGGTAGGAAGTAGCAGATATGGGTTGCTTTTTCCCTTTCAGACTTACGATCTGAAAACTCTTATGATATGGATATTGGTCTGATAATGTTTTTACCAATGGTAATTCTTCGGGGGCCATTGGATTGTCATCATTGTCTAACGGCTTAAAAACCGTGGACCATTCTTCTACCGGCATTTCCCCGGTATCCTCAAATCGTTTGCCCAACAATTCTTCTGCCGGTTCATTGTAAAAAATAAGATTGCCAACTGTATCTGTAATAAAAACGGGTATGGAAAGACAATCTGCCAACTGACGATTCAAAATTATTTCTATTTCGTGAGCAGCCATGGCTGTACTTTTATGACAGAAGTGCTGAGCTAAATTTAAGAAGAATAGTTTTGATAAAATGGAAGTCGCCCCAAAGAATTTAAATTACCTGCATAATTGTTCTATAATTTTTTTATGCGTAGGGTAAATTGCTGTTAATTCAGTTGCACTAGCCAGTTCAAAATCGTCAAATTCAAAACCCGGAGAAACTGTACAGCCAACAAAACAATATCCGCTTCCGGGAGCAGGCCGGCTTGCAAACCAGGAATTAGCGGGTACCACGTATTGAAATGATTGCCCTTCTTTAAAATCGTTGCCTAGTGAAATAATTTTTAATTTTCCGTTCTGATCAATAATATAAATAAGTAAAGGCCCGCCTGCATAAAAATGCCAGCACTCATCGCTTTTGATGCGATGAAAAGCTGAAAAATCTCCTTGCTCCAATAAAAAATAAATAGCAGTAGAAAAAGATCTGTTTGCGTCAAATCTTTCAGGTAATGCATCAGCAGGTATTTGTTCCCCGCTTTTATAAGTTTGTTTATACCAACCGCCTTCCGGATGTGATTCTAAATTATATTGCTGGATAAGTTGATCGGTAATTGACATTTTATAAACTATTCACTTTTTTTATTTCTATTGCAGCAGAATTAATACTTTCTTTTGAATAATTATAAAGTTTATCAACAACAAACTTTACATCCTCTATTATTCCAAAAAGTATTGGTGATTTACGGGTCCTTAACCATGGATATCCTAAAAAATAAATACCGGGAAATCCGGATAACCCATCTTTATGTCTCAATTTTCCTTTTTCATCAAACACCGGCAATTTGATATACCTGTGGTCATGATCAAAACCGGT
>DASUTO010000521.1:0-3296 GCA_036374555.1 Chitinophagaceae bacterium | reverse complement strand
TGTTATAGTGCTTGCTGGACAAAATCCCGTGCGGACTGAAAATATTCATCTAAATAAGCAGGGACAATTAATGCGACCCACATCCTCAACAGGTAAAGGATGGAAATAAATGTTATTGCTGGTATAATTTTCTATTGATAGCCCGTTCAAATTTATGCGAGCATACGTAATAATTTATGCAGGGTTAAATAATTTCTCATCGATAAATGGTTGCTGCTTCAATCGAATACCCGTTGCTTTAAAAATTGCATTGGCAACAGCTCCACCAGTAGGAGGTAAAGCTGGTTCGCCTAATCCTGTCGGGTCAATTCCATTATCGATAAAATGTGCATCCACTTCAGGAATTTCTTTCATCCGGATCAACCTGAATTGATGGAAATTGTTTTGTTCAGGGACACCATCTTTAAAACTTATTTTACCAAACATTGCATGACCATAACCATCTACTATTGCTCCCATCACTTGTTGTAATGCACCACTTTTATTAATGACCTCGCCGCAGTCAGAAACCGCATATATTTTTTTAACGATTGGCTTTCCGTCTTTCATTTGCACTTCTGCCACCTGTGCTACATAACTGTTATGAGAGAAATAAACGCTAAAACCTTGCGATACATCTTTCTTTTTACCCCAACCAGATCTCTCAGCTACTGTCCTGATCACTGTTTCCATCCTGTCGATATTATAATTAAAAGTACCAACAGGCTTTGTTCTGGCCTTTTGTAAAAGATCAAGACGGAATTGGACAGGATCTTTCCCGGCGGCTAATGCTACTTCATCAATAAAACTTTGCTCGGCGTAAGCCAAAAAATTTGTTATAGGAGCCCGCCATGCGTAGGTCGTTATTGGCGACTGATGATTAACAGAATCGATCAATAAATTATCTACTGCGCCAGATGGAAAATTATTTTCTCTTACTGAATTTGCCGCATTGATCCCGGCACCACGCAATTTATAACCGATCAGATTTCCTGACGGATCCAATGCAGCTTCAAAACGATAACGAACTGCAGGACGGTAATAGCCGCCGCCCATATCGTCTTCTCTTGACCAAATAAGTTTTACCGGCTTTTTAATGATACTAGATAATTCAGCTGCCTCAGTAACATAATCTGCCACTAATCTTCTTCCAAAGCCTCCACCTAATCTTGTTATTGTTACAGTTATTTTGTCCTCTGGTATATTCAACAATTTTGAAACAGCTGTTCTTGCAGAGCCAGGAGTTTGAGTAGCCCCGATCAATTCAACTCCATCTTCGCGAACATCTGCAAAAAAATTCATCGGTTCCAGGGGACTATGCGCAAGAAAAGGACATTGGAATTCACTTGTGATAACTTTTGCAGCATTTTTAAAGGCTGTTTCCACATCACCATCTTTCCTTTTAACCTGTGCCTGGTCAGTTTTCAGCATTGAAGCAAAAAGATTATTGTGATCTGCTGTACTTTCAATGTTACCTTCTTTTTCATATTCAACTTTCAAAACCTTTCTTGCTTTCATCACTTCCCATGTTGATTTACCAATAACCGCTACATTATTTTTAAATGTAACCACATCGATAATTCCGGGCATCGCTTTAGCCGCCGCATCATTCACAGATTTGATCTTTGTACCGAATGCAGGTGGCCGTTGTAGCATTGCAAACACCATTCCCTCACGATAAAAGTCCAAACCAAAAATTCCTTTCCCCGTGATGATGTTTTTATTCTCAACATTCTTAACAGCAGTTCCGATAATCTTAAAATCTTTTCTATTCTTTAATGGAACGTCAGGTGGCACCGTGATCTTTGAAGCTTCTTCTGCAAGTTCGCCATAACTTAACTTATTGCCGCTTCTATTATGGATAACAAAACTATTTGCAGTAATACAATCAGTTGCTTCTACATTCCATTTCTTAGCAGCGGCTGCTATCAATAAAAATCTTGCAGTTGCTCCGGCAGTCCTCAATCTTTTCCATGAATGCGGGATAGCGCCGCTTCCACCTGTCAATTGCCTGTCAAACTTTTTATCCAGCGGAGCTTGAACAGCTTTCACTTTACTCCAATCAGCATCAAGCTCCTCAGCAACTATCATTGGAAAGGATGTCATTACATTTTGGCCCAATTCAGGATTGGGAGAAAAAATAGTTACGGTTCCATCAGTAGCTATTGATAAATAACTATTAAAATTCAAATCACCTGCAATAGCTGCTTTATTTAAGATCACCGGCGCTGCTTCAGCTCCAAACCAGCTAAATCCCAAAACCAGACCACCACCGGTTAAAGAAGTTATTTTTAAAAAATCTCTTCTGTTTGTTTTATTAAGCGTTGACATAGTTAAAGTTTTTTGCTTGCAGATTGGATTGCTTCACGAATACGATGATAAGCGCCGCAACGACAAAGATTGCCGTGCATTGCATCATCAATTTGTTGCTGGGTTGGTTTAGGATTTCGTTTCAGCAAGGCAGCCGCAGTCATTATTTGACCTGCCTGGCAATAACCGCATTGAGGAACATCCACTTCATCCCATGCTAACTGCACGGGATGATCACCGTTTTTGGATAAGCCTTCTATGGTCGTAACTTTTGCAGACCTGATCGCGGAAACGGGTAATGTACAAGAACGGACAGGATTACCATCAATATGAACTGTACATGCACCGCATTGTGCAATGCCGCAACCATACTTAGTTCCTACTAATCCAAGATGATCCCGCAGCACCCATAATAGCGGCGTATCTGCAGCCACATCGGTTTTGTATTCTTTACCATTGATTTGAAGTGTGAAAACAGCCATGTGTTTAGATTTTGGAGACTTGAAGGTACGAAAAGGAGAATTCATTAATGAGCCAATTGTATCTGGCGATTTTCGTCATTGCAAGTATCGTCTTTTCTTACCTGTCACTTCCTGACAATTCGAATTCATGTTTTGGTGGTTGTTTCGTCCCAACTAATTCAATAACAGCATAGCCTGGTATAGCTAACATTTCATCAATAATTGTGTTATCCAATAGCGCTGGGATATCGCCTGGATATTTATCGGCCAGTAATAAAAAGATTCTGTTATCGTCATTTGACCATTGGCAGCTAGTAAAAATATATTGAGGCCACTGATTCTTTATTCAACCGATCGTATTCCACAGTTCCAAGAAAAAATAAATCTTTTTATATCGAGGTCTTTGAAACATTTGGATTAAGATTTTTTTCGGTTGCCTGATGAGATTGAACTTGAATTTAAAAAATTCTGATGCTTCATTGTTTCGCCTTCTAAAATAATAAATGAGAATAAATTTCTACACGTATTAGCCGCAATAGGACAAAT
>DASUTO010000520.1:0-2535 GCA_036374555.1 Chitinophagaceae bacterium | reverse complement strand
AAACCGCTGACGAGTGGCGATTATGAATGTTGCCGTTTCATCAATTGTGATTTTTTTAAGTCAGACTTTACAGGGATTAGCTTTATCGATTGTCATTTTGAGAATTGCAACCTAAGTATGGTAATGATGGCTAAAACAATTTTACGGGACGTAAAGTTTTTAAACTGTAAAATGCTTGGAATCCATTTTGAAAATTGCAATCAATTTGGACTTACACCATACTTCGAAAATTGTAATTTGTCCCACTCTTCTTTTTACCAGGTGAAACTTAAAAAAACTGTTTTCAAAAATTCTAACGTCCAGGAAGTAGATTTTACAGAAACTGATTTAAGCAACTCTATTTTCAATAAATGCGACCTCGCAAACGCTAAGTTTGAAAATACTATCCTGGAAAAAGCCGATTTACGGACTGCGTTTAATTATTCTATTGACCCCGAAGCTAACCATATTAAAAAAGCAAAATTTTCGCTGAGTGGCATAAGAGGGCTACTGTATAAATACGATGTAGACATCGAATCTGATACCGGATTCTAAAAAAACAAACCGTTTTTTTTGAGCCAAGCTTTCATTAGCAAATGTGGAAAGTTTCTGGGTAATTCATCCTCAGTTTAACAGGCCATTCATTGTTTCCCTGCCAGATAGTTTGTACTTTAATAAAACAATCTCCACTATCCTCCTGTTCTACCTTCTCCAATATCTCTCCCTTCATTAATCAACTAAAACCCGCACTATGAATTATTTTATTTTCTTATTGTATGTGTTATTGGACGTTGTTTTAGATTCTTTGCGAAGAAAAAGGCATTATTACCAATAATTGATTGTTTTTAGTTCCCCGTATTTTTTATTTGTTCTATTCTCCGGTCAAAATTTTGGAGCTCAATGTTTGGTTCCCTGTAACAAATTGAGCCGAACAACTCTTTTAGTTCCTCGTTATGTTCCAGCCTCCTGCCTTCTTTTAAATCGATATGGGAAAAGCGGGACCATAACACTGATTTTAAACCTTTTTTCTTTTTGTCCCACATAAGCATTTCAAGGTGTAAATCGTAGTCATTAAACGCAATTATTCGGGAAACCATAAGCACTGTCTCCGCATAATTTGCAGGTTTTAAGTACGCAACCAGGTTTTGTGTAACAAACCATCCTCTTCCCTTTGCTCCCCAATCAGCCAAAGAAAAATGATAGGCTTCTAATAGCTGCTGCTCACGGGCAGTAAGAAAATAATCTATATACCGGGCATTGTTTAAATGCCGGAACGGATCACAATCGCTAAAGGCAACAAATGCGGTACTCTCTAATTCTTTTTTCAGTTGCTGCGTACTTTCCATTTTTACTATTTTAAACCCAACACATCAACACCTTGTTCAAAAAATATATCAACAGGTATTCCTTTTTGTTGCAGCTTGTTAAGATCAGATTGCAAAGCAGGTCTTACAACCGCCTTTTCTTTTTGTAGTTTTTCAACGGATAATTTGTCCCCATTGCCTTGCAGCGTTAGAATCAGTTTGCTTAATTCATCCATTGCAGCCCTAAATTTTTCAAAGTTCACTTTATAATGGCCGCCAGCTGTTTTTTCAAACGCAGCTTTTTCCTCAAAAAAATTGAATACAAGCATGTTGGCTTTACCGTGTGCTTCACCAGCTCCAAACCGTACAGAACGGAGAATTCCCGCCATAAACGTAGTGTAATAATTTTCCAGTGGACCTTCAAGTTCTCCTTTCTCTACAAGTTTTGTTACCATATATACTCCTAATATATCTGCCTTTGCTTCTTCTATCCAGGAGCTTTGCTCCTGCAATGCAGCCCGTACTGCACCCTTGCCATTAATGGTAGATTTTATTCCAAGTCCGTGTGCTACTTCATGAAACATTACATTAGCAAAAAATGCATCAAACTTTACATAGTTTAATTGTGACGGATCAATCAGCTCATTGGCGATCGGCATCAAAATTTTATCAAATTTTGCCTGCATGGTATTTTTAAGCTGGGAGCGGCGGGTTCCTTTTGTTTTTTGAATTTCTTCATCATTTGGAAGGTTTACTGCAATTGTTTTTCCTCCTGCATTACTATGGCCTGCATAATAAATAATTTCATAGGCATTTAATTCAGATGAAGTGCCTGGTTGCTCTTTTTTATATTCAGCAGAAACCGGTAAGCCCTGTTGTAATTCAGGAAGCATGGCCACATACTTCTTCAGTCGCTGGCTCCATTCTTTGTCTTTTACCAGCACGTAAGCTTCATATGCTGCACGATAGTTATACAAAGCATCTTCATAAGTTTCTATAGGCCCTATAATTATATCAATCGTATTGTTTTTCATGTCAAGCCAGGCAATATCGCTGGCGTCATAATTATCGTTTAGCAAAGCGTCGGCCCGCAACTGCAAGTATTTTTTTAGGCCGCTATCTTCTGCAAGCTCTGATGCTTGTTTTAGTAACGATGATGCTTTTTCCAAAGATTCTTTATAAGCAACATGATAAGGCACGGAAATTAATTTTCCCTGGCCGTCTCTCCGTATCAAAGAATATAATCCCTGCT
>DASUTO010000519.1:0-4594 GCA_036374555.1 Chitinophagaceae bacterium | reverse complement strand
CCTGCCTCACGATCCATAGCTGTATTATCATAAAGATGGCTGTAAAGACTTCCGATAACAGCTGATGCCGGCTCACCCGTTCCCGCATGTTGAATATTTTTATACGGCCTGATCCCTTTGCCGATCATTATTCCAACAAGTCCGAGGTTACGAAACTCACAATTTTCGATCGTATTGGAAGAACCACGTTCAATGTATAATCCAATTCCTCTTGAACCTTCGAAAATGATATTTCTGAATTTAACATTAGAAACATTCATCATTGTGACCAATGGAGTTTCTAAAACCGATAATTCAATACTTGTTAATTGCTCAGTGGGTGGATAGAAATAAAGTATTCCATTTTCGCGATCGATATAATATTCACCGGGCTGATCGATTTCTTCTAATAGGTTAAATGCATACCATTTATGAAATATTTTTCCGTTTTCAAAACCATAAATGTGCGGTTGTTCCGTTGTAATGGTTTTATTCAATAAATCAAGATTGGCGATTTTTACAGCATCGTCAGCATAGCCGTATTTAAAAAACCCCGATATCCAGATATCTTTTGCTGCAGACCATCGTTGAGGACGCAATTGATCAAACATGAATTTGCCTCCCCTGTTTGAAAAATCACCATTGCGGGGGACAGAACCGGGATCGAGAACCTTACCTGTTTTAACGAGGCTGTCGTTTGGCCAACGACTCAGCTTCATCGCCGTGTTGTTACAGAATAGTTCCATTCCTGTAGGTTCGTAAGGTCGACCAAATCCTTTAGGTTTTATTTTTCCAAAATCGTTAAGGCCTGCTTTCTTTAGATCAACCTGGACTATTTTATCTTTTGCCTCCGGTACTAATCTTGAAACGATCAAAGGGTCAAAAACCGGCTTTACTCTATTTACCGGGATGGATATGCTTCCGTTTATGTGTACTTCTTCTCCTGGATATGCACTGTAAATAACAGCAGCATTTTCTTTTCCCGAATCGAGACTGTCTAATGAAAAACTTTTTTTAAGTGTATAATTTCCTTTGCGCAAATAAACAATAACAGAATCGGAGTGATTTTGTTTTGATCTAACACGTACAACGCTCCTCGCCTTTTCAAGTGTTGCAAATGGTCTTTGAATAGTTCCAGGATTGTTATCCTTACCTAATAGTGATACATAAAAGACAGTCCTTTGCTGACTGAAGCTGTCAAGCAAGGAAAACATGAACAATGAAAGAAAAAAGATTTTTTTCATTTACCAGGATTGTTTCATCATAAAAAAGATTTCAACTACTTCACAGGGTAAACGCATACATTAATAAGTTCAAAAAAGCGCCTGCTCTTTACAGATACAGACGCTTACCTTCTAAACTACTGCTTATGTAGATAATTAGTACCCTGAATTTTGTTCCATCCTGGCACCAGTGTTAGCCTGGATCACAGAATTAGGAATTGGCATCTTGTTCACTTTTGGAACAGGTGTGTAATTATTTTCTTTCACATGCCCATTGTACTTCGTTAAATACTCTGCCAATTTTCCTAAACGCATCAATGTATTTAATCTGAACTCTTCCATATACAATTCTCTTGCACGTTCATCCAGGATCAAGTCAATGTTAACATCACCAGCAGTAACCGGTGTAGCTTTCGCTCTTATTCTGACGGCATTGATATCGGCTGCGGCACCACCAAGATCACCGGCCCCCATCTTTGCTTCTGCCCTTAACAAGTAAACTTCCGGCACGCGCATAATATACCAATCTTTATAGGTCCTTCCATTGTCATGCCATTGCTTACTGGTTGCATCCTGGAATTTTTTATAGTGTGTAGCTGATACAGCCTTTACAAATGTTGGAGCACAGGCAGCTCTGTAGAGGGAAGGATCTTTTACATTGGTTCTAGTGATAGGCTGACCATAAGAAACACTTGCAGGATTTGTCCAATAGTAAGTACGAATGATATTATACTGAGAATTCCTGATATCGTTAGTCCAATCTCCTTTATACTGCCAGATCAAAGAGTCTGTATATTTCGTCGCGGTTAAATAACCAACAGGTCTTCCCATCATTGTATCCATTAAGAAGTTGGGTTTGTTATTAATATCAGTAACACCCCATGGACGAGGTCCCCACCATCTTTCCATTACAAATAAACCACCTGAAGAATTTACATCTGTATTATCTCCACCAATAATGGTTGGATCTTGCTCAATATTCCAGATCGCTTCCCTGTTGCCTTCTTTAAAGTTGAAATTGCCATCCTGGAACAGATCGAAATATACATCACCCCATGGCTTATATGCACCCTGGTAAGTTGGTGCATTCGTAGTGAAACTTAACCATTTTCCAAAACGGGAAGTCATCAAACTATTGTTGCCACCTAAGATCACGGAATCTGCTGCTTTGATAGCACCCTGGTAATCCTTCAGGCTTATGTTAATTTCACTTAATAAAGTAAAAGCTGCTTCACGGGGAGCTCTGCCTGATGTTTGATTATTGATCTTAACCATCCATTGTGTAGCGAAATCCAAATCAACTTTACATTGTTGATAAACTTCTGCCTGGGTAGCTCTTACATAATCAAACTTTGGTTCTTTTGTTTCATTTAATACCAATGGCACGCCGCCCCACATATTAGCCAGGAAACGATAAGCAAATGCTCTTAAAAACTTTGCTTCACCCACAATAGCATTTTTATCAGCAGCAGAACTCCATTTTGCAGTTGGTTGATCTGCCCTGTCTATAATGGTGTTTGCCTGTGCAATGATCTTGTATAAACGGCCCCACCATTTGCTGGAGAATGGGTCATCGGCATTGATAGTATTCCATTTGAAATACGCAACGCTCGCATTTGTGTATACCAGGTTATCTGCAAAATCTGCATCTATACCCAACATATCGTAATTATTTACTTCATCCGCATTTGCATAAAAGTAAGTACGGGTTATTCTATAGATATCTGCTAATGCAGATTCAAATTGTGCTTTGTTGGTATATGAGTTTTCAGGACTATAAAAATCCAGTGGAACTTCTGTCAACGACTTATGACAGGAGATCATACTTAAAGACAACAGCGCTAATAGTGAGAAAATTATTTTTTTCATGTTCATTGATTTAGAAATTAATATTAATTACACCCATGATGGTTCTTAAAGATGGAATTGACCCATCTGTTAAACCACTGTTGGTTTCAGGATCCAATCCAACCCAATGAGGAGCATAAGTAAATAAGTTATCCGCACTAACTGAGAAAGTCATTCCATTCACGCCATACTTTTTTGTCAGCTTTGTCAGGTCATATGTCAACGAAACTTTCTGCAACTTGATAAAGCTCCTGTCAAAATATTTCACACTTCTATAAGCTGCCGCCGTACCATAGTTAGTACGAGGGAACATTGCATTCGGATTGACCGGGGTCCAGTAATCGTATACTGCGTGGTTAATTGCAGCATTGTTAGCATAAGCATCATTATATGGAGTGTTACTGCCAGATAAAAAGTGACCATTACCACCCCACATAGAATAGATATAGACCATCAAAGAAAATTCTTTGTATTTGAAAGTATTTGTAAAGCTCCAGGTGTAAGCTGCTTTGGTATCACCAACGAATACCCGGTCACTATCAGAAGTTATTTTGCCGTCATTATTTACATCTAACAATTTATAAGTACCGGGCCTCATGCCAGTCATTATCGTATTCTTTATCGAATCTTCTGCCTGCCACATACCTGTTACCTGGTAATTATAAATAGTACCTAAGGTTCTTCCGATAAATAAACCATCGGCAGGGCGATCTTTTTCAATACCTGTTACAGGATCCGGACCATAGGCAGTGTTTAATTTGTTCCAGTTACGCGAGGCAGCAAAACTTGAGGTCCAGGTGAAATTTTTATTGCTGATATTAACTGTATTTAAACTGATCTCAACCCCCTTGTTACCGATCTCACCGAGGTTAGCACTGATAGTAGTAAAACCAGAAGTGGAAGGAATAGAAAGAGGGAAGATCAGGTTATTGGTTGTTTTGGAATACAGATCGATCGAACCTGAAATCCTGCTTTTCAAAACAGAGAAATCCAGACCCAGGTTTAATCCTTTTGTATACTCCCATTTCAAATCACTGTTGCCAAGGTTTTGTACAAATTGAGTAGGAACGAATGTGGTTCCATTATAGAAATAAAAGCTGTTGCCTATTTTAGCCAATGTTCCATAAGGAGAAATAGATTGGTTACCGTTAGTTCCATAAGAAGCTCTTACCGCTAAATTATTTACCCACGAAACGCCATCCATGAACTTCTCTTTAGAAATTTGCCAGTTTGCACCAACCGAATAGAAAAGACCGTACTTATGGTTTTCACTAAATGCTGAATATCCATCACGTCTTACTGTACCGGTTACAGCGTATTTGTTTTTATAGATATATGTTGCACGAGCCATTTCACCTATTGCCGCAGTTTCAGTACCACCTGTTGCGGTTGTTTGTGTTTGTGCTTTATCTAAGCCATAAACGCCCAAGGAAGGATCGTTATAGTTTTCTCCATGTGAACTTTGAGAAAGGAGTTTATAATCTTCCGTAGAATATAACAAGGTTGCATCTATACTATGAGCACCGAAAGTCCTGTTATACTTT
>DASUTO010000518.1:0-6442 GCA_036374555.1 Chitinophagaceae bacterium | reverse complement strand
TGAAGATATTTTTGCTACCAATAAAAATGTAGTGGTCATTGGCGGTGGTGATACAGGAAGTGACTGCGTAGGAACAAGCAATCGTCATAAACCAACATCAGTATCACAGTTTGAGTTATTACCGACACCACCAAAAGAAAGAACATCCTTCATGCCCTGGCCTTCTTATCCAATGACATTAAAAACTTCTTCCTCACAAGAAGAAGGTGTAGATAGGAAATGGGCCATTGCAACAAAAGAATTTATTGGCGATGGCAATGGAAATCTTAAAGCATTAAAGATCGTTGATCTTGAATGGAAGATCACTGAAGATGGAAAGCCTGCATCATTTGTTGAAGTGCAGGGAAGTGAAAGAGAAATTCCTTGCGAACTTGCATTGCTGGCGATGGGATTTGTAAATCCGCAATATGATGGACTGCTCCAACAGTTGGATGTTGAACTGGATGAAAGAAGAAACGTAAGAGCCTCAGAAAAAACATACCGCACTAATATCAATAAGATCTTTGCCGCCGGCGATATCCGCCGTGGGCAATCTTTGGTTGTCTGGGCCATTAGCGAGGGCCGCGAATGTGCCCGCAAAGTGGATGAGTTTTTAACCACAGGACAATCACTTTTAGAGAGAAGAGAGGCCTCAATCCTATCAGTTTAGCAATCAAATTATGTTTTATTTTAATAAGTCACCGCTCATGGTGACTTATTCATTTTGGTGACAAACGGCCTTTAAATTTGAATTATCACCACTATTTTCACATTATAATTTTTTTTATGTATAAGTTGAACATCTGTTAGTCGAATGAATAGTTAAATTTGAATTGCTGGCATTCAGTATTTCAAATTTTAAATAACAACGATTATGAGTAAGAAAACCGCTAAACAGATTTTACCCTTTGTATTGCTTGCAGCAGTTGCTATCGCTGCAATGTTTATTAAACCAGCAGCAGATTTTGTTCCCGCAGCCGATGGCCCCCAATACAGCAATGCTGATATTGCCTGGGTACTGGTTTCAACTGCACTGGTATTTTTAATGACTCCCGGTCTTGCATTCTTTTACGGTGGAATGGTTAACCGTAAGAATGTTATTTCTACAATGATCAAAAGTGTAGTAGCAGCTGGCATTGTTGGTGTGCTTTGGATCGTTTGTGGATTCAGTCTTGCATTTGGTGAGTCGATGAATGGATTGATCGGCAATCCCACTACCTACCTATTTTTTGATGGTGTAAAATCCGGAGCTGCATGGCCATTGGCTAATACAATTCCGCTTACACTGTTCTCATTATTTCAATTGATGTTTGCAATTATTACTCCGGGTCTTGTTGTGGGAGCAGTTGCAGAAAGAATAAGATTTACTTCCTACATCCTCTTTATAGTTTTATTTTCTTTACTGGTATATGCACCTGTTGCGCACTGGAGCTGGCATCCGGAAGGATTCCTTGCTAAAATGGGTGCATGGGATTTTGCAGGTGGTACTGTTGTTCATATCACGGCAGGCTGTGCTGCATTAGCAGGCGCCATGGTTTTGAAAAGAAGAAAATCGCATGTTGAGAATAAAGAGATCCCACCTGCAAATGTTCCTTATGTCCTGATCGGAACTGGTTTGCTTTGGTTTGGATGGTTTGGTTTCAATGCAGGTTCCGCTGTCGGGGCAACACCACTTGCAGTAAATGCATTTGGTACTACAACAACTGCCGCCGCTTCTGCTGGTCTTTCCTGGATGTTCTTTGATGTGATCAAAGGAAAGAAACCTTCAGTACTTGGATTCTGTATCGGTGCAGTAGTTGGATTAGTAGCCATTACTCCGGCTGCCGGATTTGTAGGTATCCCGCAAAGTATCATCATCGGTTTAGTAGCTGCATTGGTTTCTAATATTGCAATTGCTATCAAACAAAAATCAACAAAACTGGATGATACATTAGATGTATTCCCTTGTCATGGTCTTGGTGGTATGGTTGGTATGTTGCTTACCGGCGTTTTCGCCAGTACTGCAGTCCATGGCATCAGTGGTGGTCCTAATGGTTTATTCTATGGTAATCCTGAATTCTTCTTTACCCAGTTAAAAGCGATGGGTATTGTAGTTGGATATAGTTTCGCTGTTTCTTATGGAATATTCAAATTAATAAACTTCATAGTGCCAATGCGTGTTTCTGAACTGGAGGAAGAACTTGGCCTGGATGAAACACAGCACAATGAAAAATACATGCAGGGTCATTTACTGGTTCACCACAATGGTGAGATGAAAGAAACACCCGCTGAAAAACACGTATAAAGAAAAAGGTACAGCCTGGATTGAACTTCTGGCAAAGTTCAGGGCTGTACCAATTTTAAATAACAATTAAAATCATTACAATGTTACGAAAAATTTTCGTGGCGCTAACCGCCATTAGTTTAGGTCTTTTTGCAAATGCGCAAGTAGCTTCAGTAACTTCAGACACCACCGCGATACCTCCCGCAGAAGCAGAGGAAGCAAAACCAGCGCTTATAATTACCGGTTCTGCAGATGTATATTACAAATATGACTTTGCAAAAACAAAAGCAAACACTTATACAAGCTTTACCGGTACCCATAACAGCTTTGCATTGGGAATGGCCAGCGTAAAACTCGAACACAAGGGAAATAAAGTTGGTGCGGTCCTGGACCTTGGCTTTGGTCCGCGGGCAAAAGAGTTTGCCTATACGGATGAAGGGATAACCCAGGCAATAAAACAATTATATATAACCTATTCTCCGGCTGACTGGCTCAAATTCTCGGCTGGTAGTTGGGCCACCCATGTGGGTTATGAATTGGTTGACCCGCAATTGAATCGTAACTATAGCATGAGCTACATGTTTACCAACGGGCCATTTACACATACAGGTGTAAAAGCGGATATCACAAAAGGGAAACATGGATTCATGATCGGCGTATCAAACGCAACGGACTTCAGGGTTCCTCCTGATGGTTATATCAATAAAAAATTCCTGATCGCACAATACAGTCTTGCTGCAACCGATAATGTAAAAATTTACCTGAACTATGTTGGTGGTAAGAATTACGATACATCGAAAGTAAGCCAGTTTGATGCGGTGGTTACTGCCAAAATAAGTGACAAATTCAACATTGGATTTAATGGAACTGTAAACAGCACCCAGTACTGGGATGGAGCTAAAAACATTGATGGTCAAAGCTGGTGGGGATCTGCTTTATATCTTAACCTTGATCCGAAGCCATGGTTTGGTCTAACACTTCGTGGTGAATATTTCAATGATGATAACCAGCTTAAGATGTTCGGGATTGCACCAGAAGGCGGAAGCATATTTGCAACAACGTTATCTGCAAATTTTAAAGCCGGTGGTTTTACTTTCATTCCTGAATTCAGAATGGATAATGCAAGCCAGGCCGTCTTTACTGATAAAGATGGCGCTGCAAAAAAATCAGCAGGAAATTTCTTGCTGGCAGCAGTTTATTCATTCTAAATAATAAAAAGATAACACCGTTTGCTTGTTACGCTATTAAAGAAATTTGAATTTCGCCTGATGGCAAACTCATCAACTATCTTTTCATATGGCAAGCAATCGTTGAGGCCGTCCGTTTCTACGGAGGGCCTTTCATTCTTTTTATTTTCGTTTGTTTGCCCACCTGAATATTTATTTTATCCGGGGTTACTTTTATTGATCCCGGGTATTAAAACATATGATTGCCGAATGCAAAATTGAGCATTCATTTTCTCTCACATTGTTTTTGCCCCTCACCTGCTTGTATCATACTGAATGACCGTTCTCATTGATTGCTGCTGTTTATCACAGTTGCCGCCGTATCATTTGTAAAACGTTTTTTAACCTAAACCTTAATATTATGAAATCAAACACAGAAATGGCAAGAACAGCATTCCGCTATTGCGGTGGTATTGCCGCTTTATTTATCCTTTTTACCGGCAGGCTACAGGCACAGCAAACAAAGACAGAGGAAAAACCTGTGATGCAGGTAAGCTACCAGGACGATGACAACAAATACCTGGTGTTTAAAGTTGCAGTTACTAATGCCGGAAGTAAAAAGACGATCCTTAAGGTTTCTGATAAGAATGAGATCTTGTATTCAGAATCATTTACCAGCGATCTGTATACTAAAAAAATCAAACTTCCGAAAAATGAATTCAGTTCAGGCTCCGTTGAGTTCCGCCTCACCAATGGTAAAGATGTGATCAGGAAATCTTTTGAAGTAAGGCACATGATAAAAGAAGTTCTTGAAATATCAGTAACCGAACTGAAATAATCTACCTGAAAATTTTTTAGCAGACATAAGCATTACCGGCCCTTGTTTCTACAGGGGCCTTTTACCCCCTGTCCCCCTAAAGGGGGAACTTAGAAACCCCCTGTCCCCCTGAAGGGGGAACTTAGATTTATTCTTTACTTTTTTCAGAACTTTGGGAGTAGGTGAAAAGAAACATGTTTTATAAAGCAGATCCTTTAATTTTTTCGAATGCAAGAGAATTCAGAAACAAGTTGACTCCTGCAGAGCAAACACTTTGGTTACGATTAAAAGAACACTTTCCGGAATATAAATTCAGAAGACAACATCCTATTTCAATTTACATAGCAGATTTTTATTGTCATAAATTGAAACTTGTAATAGAGATTGATGGATCGATCCATGATTCAACAGAAGCAAAACTAAATGATGAAAAAAGGCAAAAAGATCTGGAGAATTTGAATCTGACTGTCATCCGCTTCACAAATGAACAAGTTAAGACCGAGATAGAAAGCGTAATCGAAATAATCACTTCGATAATAGAGAAGTTAACTGCAAGTAAGAAAATAAGTACCTAAGTCACTCCGCCGCGGCGGAGGACAGGGGGTTTGGTTTACGCAGAATTTCTCCCCGCATTAATGATCCCAAATGAACAACGCATCACCAATTTTTCGTAAGTGCCTTTTATTGGCGCATTGATAATTGCTTCTTCCATCTCTCTTACACGTATCATTGAATATTGTTGAATGGTAAGAAGTGGCAATACGATCCGCTCCCGCATCTGGATAGATTGTTGTTCAATTGGATAATCATCCATCAGGTCCGTCTTGCCGGATAACCGGAGCACATATTGTTTGGTTAACTCAAATTCTTCGAATATTATCTGCCATATTTCACCAAACTTTGGATGATTTGCGAGATGCGCCGTCAACGGGAAAAAAGATTTAAGCATTGCCATCTCACAATTATCGAGCAGGGTTTTGAAAAATAAAGATTCATTGTAAAGCTTTTTAATAGCCGGAAGCTTCCCCTGTTGTTCCAATTTTTGCAATGCGGTACCTACCCCAAAATAGCCGGTTACATTTTGTTTCAACTGGCTCCAGGCGCCAACAAAAGGTATTGCACGAAGGCTTTTGAATGAAAATTTCGAGGAAGCTCCACGTTTGGCAGGGCGACTTCCAATATTTGTATCACTATAAAATCTTAATGGACTTGCATGTACTAAATAATCCACAAAATCGGGATGATCTTTCAATTGAATGTATGAATCAAAGCTTATATCAGCCAATTGCTGAATAAGACCCTGCTCGGCGTCATCCAATGTCTTTTCATCATCAGAAAAAATATCATTAGAGATGCCTGCATGGATCAGTTGCTCCAAATTGAATTGTGCAGAATCTATATTTCCGAAATTTGAACTGACCGTTTGCCCCTGGATCGTTAATTGAATTTCTTTGCTCGAAATATTCTTTCCGAGCGATGCATAGAACTTATGTGTTTTGCCACCCCCTCTTGCAGGCGGACCGCCGCGACCATCAAAGAACACAACATCGATCCCACATTCTTTTGAAATAGCAGTTAATTCTTCTTTTGCTTTATAGATACTCCAATTCGCCATCAGATAACCACCATCTTTCGTTCCATCACTAAAACCAACCATGATCACCTGGTTATTATTTCTTCTTTTCAGGTGCCGCTGGTATTCTGAATTGTTATACAATTTCTTCATGATCGAGGCGGCACCTTTCAGATCGTCTATTGTTTCAAACAACGGAACTATGTCAATATTCAATTCCTCTTTTTTCCATCCGCCCAGCAAAAACAATCCATACACTTCCATTGCATTCAATGCGCTGTTGCACTGGCTGATGATATAACGATTGGAACCCTGCATCCCATTATACTTTTGAATTTGTTTTACAACCTGGACGGACTCAATAGTATCTTTTTGAATTTCGTCACCGGTCAATAATGACGGATCAACCGGTTGCAGGTTAGAGAGTATATTTATCTTTTCATCTTCAGTCAATGATGAATAGTTTCCGGGTATGCCCGCTTCTTTCCCGATCAGCGACTCTATCACTGTGCCGTGTATGGAAGCCTCCTGTCTTATATCAAGCGAAGCAAAATGCAATCCGAAAATTTGTACTTTATTTTTCAGGTTATTTACAAGATGCAGGAATAAACTATTGTGCTTATGAATTAAGATATCCCTGATCT
>DASUTO010000517.1:0-2626 GCA_036374555.1 Chitinophagaceae bacterium | reverse complement strand
AGAATAAAAAATGAAGGCGGAAATTGTATCGGCTTCGCAGGGGATGCATCAGATATTGGCTTTATTAATGAAATGGTAAGGCAGGCCGTAAATAGTTTTGGCAAGCTAACGATTGCCATTGCTAATGCCGGTATTACTTTATTCGCAGATTTTTTTGATTACACTCCCGGCTCGTTTAATAAAGTGATGCAATTAAATCTTGGCGGAAGTTTTTTTCTTGCACAAGCGGCAGCAAAACAAATGAAACAACAGGGAACAGGAGGAAGTATTTTATTCATGTCTTCTGTCGTTGGCCACCAGGCACATAAAAATCTGGCTGCTTATGCCATAACAAAAGCGGGATTGGAAATGCTGGCTAAAAATTTAGTGATCGAATTATCTCCACATAGTATTAATGTAAATGCCATTGCTCCTGGCGCTACACTCACTGAAAGAACATTAGAAGATAAAGAATATACAAAAACATGGAGCCATATCACCCCATTGGGAAAGCCTGCCTCTACAGATGATATTGCTAATGCAGCATTGTTCCTCGTATCACCAGGGGCAAAACATATCACCGGTCAGAGTTTGATTATTGATGGCGGATGGACATCGGTAAGTCCTTCGCCTTATTAAGTGTTATTTGCTCCAGGCTTTTCTTAAAAAATTGATCCAGTTCTTATGCATAATATTTTCAATATCGTTATTTGAATATCCTCGTTTAAGAAGTAATGCAGGTATTGTTTGTAAGTCCGCAATGGTATGAACATCATAAGGACATTGCTCCCGTCCATAACCACCATCAAGATCGGAACCGATGCCAACATGTAATGTATTACCAGCAAGCTGGCAAATATGATCAATATGATCGATCACTTTTTCCAGGCTACAGTTCATTTCTTTTGGCATCGATTTATTTCGCACCCATCCCGGCACGATCATCCACGCATCGAAAGCCGCACCGATCACCGCTCCTCTTTCGATCAATACTTTTATCATATCATCACTGAACTGGCGGTTATGATCTACTAATGCACGGCACATATTATGACTGGCCCAAACATGTCCATGAAAATTATCCAATGCCTGCCAGAATGCGTCATCACAAAGATGGGTTGCATCTAAAATGATATTCAGCTCTTCCATTTTTTTGAGCAAAGCCAAACCACCTGTATTCATCTCACCAGTTGCGTCAGTCCCGTTCGCATATCTGCCCGGTCCATAATGCCCAGGGCCGACAGCTCTTAATCCATATTCATAAGCCTTTTCTAAATGCTGAACAGTTATTAAAGAATCGGCCCCTTCCAAACTTAAAATATAACCGATCGGCTTTTGTTCCACCGGTCCATCATCATTCCAGATATCAAAATGAATATTTAATGACCGCAGATCTTGTATTTGTACCATCTCACCCTGCTCTTCCATTGCTTTGTACCATGCAAGCTGGGCTTGCGTGGCAGCCCATGCCTGTTCGGGCGAATGCCAGCCCGGCAAAGGGTTATCGGGTGCAACATATCTGGCAATCTGGGTTGCCAATACCAACCCAATATTCCCCCGTCTTAATTCAGGTAAACAAACTGTTGCATTGCCACGACCAGCTTTATCCGTCATTCCTTTCTCCCGTTCATTAATTGCTTTAATTGGCTGTTGCAGATCTCTGTTCCATTCAACAGCATTCCAGGCAAGATCAAGATGGGCGTCAACTATGAACATATTATACCCCCACCCCTAAAGGGGAGTTTTTATGCTTTACTAATATTGCTTAAATACTAATTGTCCTATCTCTGGCGACATTATTCCATTCTCCGGTTACTTTTCCATTTTCTATTGTATATACTCTTTCATAGAGAGCAACAGTCGGGCAAACATGATAAGGTAACCCATAAAAAATGTCTCCGGTTTTATAAGGATGATCTTCTTTTGTTTCCAAAACAAGATGCTCCTCACTTTGGCCAACAGGCATTAATCCTTCTGCATTTAAAAAGAAAACTCTTCGTGTGATCTCGTTTTCCGCAGCCACCGATTTATGTCCAAGGTCAGTACATATTTTATTTGCTGAAGGCAAAGAGATAACTCTTGTCACCAATACAATGGCTGGTAAAAATTTTTGTTCGGGGCATAGATCTCTGTAGCCTTTGTCCCAATAAACAAAAGTGCCCGGGCTACACTCGATACCCTTTCTCTTACAATGAACTGAGAAGGCTGGTGAACCACCCATAATGAGGGTTGGAAGTTTTAATTTTTCATTCAGTTGCTCAACTAAAGCAAAAGCTTCGTCGCATTTTTGCTTTTTTATTTCAAAATCAACATCACGAATATGACCGTCATAAGCATGAAGACCTACAACTGAAATTCCTTTTAAGGTCTTGCAATGATTGAATAAAGCAGTCGCATTTTCATCAGGAGAAATTCCTGTTCGATTCATACCCACATTGAGATCAAAATAAACAGGAACTGTAATGTTTTCAGCACTAAATGCTAAAGCCTGTTCATTAGCTGCAGTTATATTATCTGTAAGACAGGAAAATTTAGTTGACGGATATTTTTTTATAAGTGAGATGAACCGATTCAATTTCGGTCCAAGCGGTTGATAAGCCAGCAAAACATCGGGCGCCTTGCATTGAGCTAGCATTTCTGCCTCGGC
>DASUTO010000516.1:0-11239 GCA_036374555.1 Chitinophagaceae bacterium | reverse complement strand
TTTTCTTCCTGAAGCACCGTCAGCAAATGGGTTTAATATTTCAACTTTATATAAAGAATCTGTTTCTATACTTGGCCGGGCAATTACTTGCCGGTTTCCATAAAAGTTTTTTACTTCAAAATACACCGACCCATTACTGTCACTTGCAGCGACATAAAAGCCAAAAGGATGTCCTGTTATAGATAAATAGGTATGAATATTTGCTGCTGGCTGATCATGACGAATATCTGTCACTCTGCCTTTTACCAGCTGCCCGTTAATTTCAGGATAATATTTTACAAAAGAATCGTTGCTTTTCAGGATGTCATCCCATTTGAACCTGCGCCACCCATGCGTAAGCATCAGGTTATCGGCAGCTTTAGTTGCATTCGCATCATTAGAAAAATAATACCCGGGCGACTCAACATTGCCTGGCAGGTCTGATGTAAGCCACATATATTCAACAATAGTTGCCTCATCAGTCATTTGCAGCTCATCGATTTTAAAAACTGAAGCGGACAGGTTAAGTGAAGAAGATGCTTCAGTATTTTTTTGTGCACTAACAGTTAAGTTTACTTTTTGACGGCTATGATAAATGTTTTGATCACTTTTCACAGTTAATGAAACTACAGGTGTGGGTTTTACAAAAAAAAGTCTTTCGCATACCGGCTGATCATTTCCATTGAACAGGGTAAAATGTATGACGCCAGAGCCAATTTTATTTTTGTCAATGATCAATTCGCCTTTATTACTACTGCTGGTTAGCACTATCTTTTCTGCCATTTTCAATACTTGTCTTGTATGCGCAGCAAGTAATAATTGTTCAGTAGCATTGCCGGTTTCAGGATCATTTTTCCGCTGTATTTTAATTATCACCTGGCCCCCATCGTTTTCTGACAGTTGCATTACATATCCATTGTCAAATGCCTGAGGTATTGCTTGGGTGATCTGTATTCCTCCTGCTAAGTTGACAATTGCTTTGTATGTATTACCCTTTGCAGGTTTAAAATTGAAATTCCCTATGCCAAATTTCAGGGGAGAAAATGATTCTACCGTATCGCCATTTTTATCAAGAATAAAACCGTGACAATCATTTATCCCGCCTTTATTGCCGGTTACTATAAAACCAACCTTGCTTTGAAGGTCATTTACAAGATTTCCTCCTTCCGGGAAAAAATTAACCACTGCAGCGGCAACGGTATCTTTGGCTGCCAGAGGTACCGGGTCCTTAATTGTATTGACGATCGTGATCCTTTTTTCAAAAAAATAAGCGGCATCAAAGTTTTTCATCCAGTTGGTATATGACCTGATCGTATAGCTTCCTGTACTTAGTGATGTGGGCAAATAAAAAGAGCCATTGGACTCTCCGGGTAAAAGAGAAACAGTTGCCTGCAAAACAGGATCATTTTTTTCGTTTATTATTTCCACGTAAGCAATCCTACTCAATCCGCCGGGTTTATGAAAAGCTCCATCAACATAATAGATCTTAAACCATAATACTTCGCCCGAAGTATAAAACTCACGGTCTGTATGCAGATACAATTTTTCCTGGTATGCTTTCCCACTGTAAAATCTTAGTTTATCAACAGCATTTCCATTTTCGACCTGCTGTGAAAAAATACTATTGTTTACAAAGAGAGTAAGAATGAAAATCAGAAATCCCATTAAAAAACAGTTGTGTCTGTACATAAAGTTGAAAGTCTTAACTACCAAAATAATGGCTTTATGTTTGTTGCTCCTCTTGAAGTACAATCCACACAAAACGGTGTTGAAAATAAATATCGATTAATTGGAGGATCTAAATAAGTAATTGGTACTAACCCGCCTCCAACAGCGGCAATAATACTGTCCCGGTGACTTGCAATACTGTCTTCACGGCAAAAAAATCCTTTGTGCCATGGTGCAACTTCCCCATTGGAAATAAAAATTCTTTTTTCAGTAACTCCTGAAGCTGTAACAAATCCAATCACCGGTTCATCAGGCTGTGTTAAACACTTAATGTTTCCTTTCAATTCTGATGGCTGCGGCCCAAACAATGAACCAATATTTTCAGTATTCTTTTTTAGGATTTCAAAAAAATTATACCCGCCCTTTTCCAATGCATATTGCTTTGCTATAATACTATAACGTATCAATAATTTTTCATCATTCACAGGGATAAATTGAATCGGCGCCTTGCTGATGATGCCTGATTGCAACTGTGTTGAATTAGCGAGCAGGATTTGTGTAGATGGTGAGGTCTTCCAACAATCTCTAATGTTTTCAGCAGGAAAAACACGGCTTCTTAAATTCCCGTTGACAAATATTAAATTTGAATAGTAGAACGAACGTATCTCCCAGGTTTCTATAAAATCCCAACGAAAATATTTTAAAACATTAGCAGGATCATTTGTATTCACATATATCTGGACCCCATCATTTGTTCTTTCCCAATTTATGCTATCCAATGGAGGATTGTATAATGCTTTCACGTAATCTGACAGGTATTCTTTCCCGGAACTAGTTCTTATCCTCAGCCGGTATTCATTGTTAATTACCATGTTCAGATTGGATGAAAAATAATTTCCACTGCCGGTAAAACTTAAAGTCTGGGTTGTATTGTCCTTTCCTTCTACAAACACTGTGGCATTATTTTCTACCTTAATTGAAGATGCGTTATCAAGTTTGGTAGTTCTTGAAAGTCGTACAGTGGTGGGGCCTCCTCCAGCATCCAGGTTTGCTTCCACCACCAGCAACTGATCTTGCAATGACTCGACCGGTGGAAGATACTGTTCTTTACAACTCACACAGGAAAGCATAATAATTGCTACTGAAACAAATAAATTTTTCATTTTAAAACCTGATATTAAAGTTTATAAATGGTATGGCGCTACCAAAAATTGAAAGCTTATACCCGTTTACTCTTCCCCCCTCTGAGACAAAATATACAGAGTAAGGATTTTTTCTTCCAAGCATATTATAAACACCTATGGTCCAGGAGTTGTGCGTCCTTTGATTTACTTTATGGTTACCATCAATATTCATAGCAAAATCCATCCGGAAATAATCCGGAATGCGGTAAGTATTCCTGTCCGAATACAATACCCTTTGTGAACCCGTATAAAAATAACGGGCAACAGGAAGTGTAATTGGTCTTCCTGTACTATAAGTTGTATTCAGCGACATGCTGAAACGGTGGTTTACTCGAAAGTTACCCATTAGTGTTACATCATGTGGTTTATCATAATTTGCAGGATAGTATTCCCCTCTATTTATCAATTCACCTTGCGTTGTATCGTAGGCTTTCAGCAATATTCTTGAATAAGTATAGCTAATCCAGCCATTCAGTTTACCCCCCGGCTTTTTTACAAATACTTCCACACCATATGCTTTTCCTTTAGTATTAATTACATCTGTTTCTATATGATGATTCAAGAACAACGTAGCCCCGGGTTTATAATCCAGGTAATCTTTTATTCTTTTGTAATAAATCTCCAGTGATGTCTCGATGGTATTAGACTTTAAGTTTTTATACAAGCCTATTGAAACCTGTTGTCCTTCCTGGGGTTTGATATTCTTATCACTGAGCTTCCAGATATCAGTAGGCGCAACTATAGCTGTGTTGGACAATAAATGAATATACTGGTGCATCGTATTAAGTGATGCTTTTACAGAAAATGTTGAAGTAAAAGCATACCGTGCAGAAAATCTTAATTCCGGCCCATGATAGGTTACTATATTTTCCCCTTTGCTATAATCCATGGTCCCTGTTTGATTCGCTTCGGTTACAGGTGCCCCCGGAATGTATGTATTTACCTGCTGAGGTCCCAGGTAATTATATAATGCAAAACGCAAACCGGTACTGATTGACAATTTAGAACCCGGTGAATAACGATGTGTAAAATAAATCCCACTTTCACGGGCCTGCTCAACCTCCACTTCTTCAGGATTTACAACTGATTCTTCGCCCAAAGGATTATAATATCCGGGATTAAGTTTATACCGTAAAGAGCTTACACCGAAATCAAACGCATGATTGCCATTTATATAATAGTCAAAATCTGCTTTCAGGTTTAGCTGACCAATATCAAAACCCAGCTTAAATGCATTCACTTTATTTTTATCGCTTTCAACACTATACAAATACTGATCATAACCCACGATAAAAACACCCCTGAATTTGTTTGTGAAATTATGCTTCCATTTTATGTTTGCATTCCTATTGCTATACCGATAGGCGGTATCATTGCCCAGAGAAAATTTATCCCTGCTGAAATAAGTGGTCAGATAAAGACTGTTGTTGCTGTCGATAGCATGGCTGATTGAAAAATCAAGATCCTGGAAGGAGGCTCTGCTGTCTTTGAATTCATCAGGCAACAGGTTCATTAACCAGTTAGCATAAGTAGTCCGGCCACCGAAAATAAAAGATGTTTTATTTTTTACTAGCGGTCCTTCAAGGTGAAGCCGGCTTGTAACCGGACCTATACCGGCAGATCCGGCTAAATTTTTTTTATTCCCCTCGCGGCTGGTTATATCAAGCACAGATGATAACCTTCCGCCATAATTGGCTGGAATGCTGCTTTTATACAACTCAATATCTTTTACTACCTCAGGATTGAATGCAGAAAACAATCCAAAAAAATGCGACGGGTTATAGATCGTAGCATCATTAAAAAGTATCAGGTTTTGATCTGCCGAACCGCCTCTTACATTAAACCCAGTGCTTGCTTCACCAACTGTTTTCACACCGGGCAAACTCGTGATCACTCTCAGTATATCTGTTTCTCCAAAAACTGTCGGTACATTTTTAATATTTGCAATTGCTAATTTTTCCACTCCCATCTGTACATTTCTTACATTCGATGATTTGCGTGAGGATATTACCACCTCTTTTAAAACCCTTATTTCCTCATCCACATCCACATCCAGTTTTCCTTCTGAATAAACTACCAGTTGCAGCTTTGTATCTTTCATCCCTGAATACTGGACATTTAATGTACGGTTGCCGGGTGGAACAGTTAGTGAATAATGTCCATACTGGTCACTTATAGTTGCATTAAGACTATCAATATACACAGAGGCATTTGCCAATGGCTCTTTTGATCTTGAATTTCGTATGTACCCGGTTAAAATTACATTGCCACTGCTTTGTGCTGATTTTCGGCCTATTTCATGCAATTTTCCTGCTGTTGCTTTTGTTACCCTTTTTGATTCAATGTCAAAAGCCGGGATTGAATCCGGAGAAATAATGTTCTTATTGATCAACTTATCCTCTTTATAAAAAAACTTTGGAGGTAATTCAGTGACTATAGAAAGTCTCCTGGTAATAAAAATATTTTTATTACTGCTGTCAATTGAAAAATGTATATCAGTCGCCTTAAACGCTTCCCGCAATACTTCAGGCAGGGTTTTGCCCTGCACCGTGAGGTTTATTACAAAAGAATCAAGCTGAGCAGGATCATAATAAAACTTATAAGGAACTTTTTTTTCTAACCTGCTAAAAAAATCTGTTGAGGAGACACTGTCAAAACTGTCATCAATTTTTATTTGAAGCGCCTCCTGTGATTTAATTGTTAAACCCATTAACAATAAGCTTAGCGAAAAAAGCAACCGGAGTTTCTTCATGATTTTTTTCCCGGGGGGTTGTTATAAAATTCGGTAACAGCAACTATTGTCCTTTCTTTGTTTTTACGAAATTTCAGTTTCTTAGTTCTCATGAATTCCTGAACTTCCTTTTTCTGATCTTTTAGAATACTCAGCAAATCTTTCTTGTTTTTTATAAGGTAAGAATGACTATCCTTTAAAATATAATATCTTTTTTGCTGTTCAAATTCATAATGGACGTTAACATCCTTAATTGATTCTAAAATTATTTTAGTTGTTTTGCAAATTGCAGTGGCACGGCCGCTTACCAATTCCTGGTAAAAACCTTCAGGAAGGGACGTAGAAATATTATTTGTATCATCCTCGTAAAAAAATTTTAACCCTGAAAATGAAAACTCTTTTACCCTGGGACTAAATAGTGTTATTGGCATACTTATTTGTTCATTTGCTACAACGACAAGCTGATCTGCAACTACATCATACTTCATTAAAATATCTTTATAAAGAATGTTTTCATAAACAACGGCCCCCGTATGAAAGCTATCAATTAAAAAGTAAGCGTTTCCTTCAATATAAGATGGGTATGAATGATGGAGAAGGCCGTTGTAAATGGATGATTGATTTGCCCTTTTTTGCTTATAATAGAGTTTTGCAAACTCTACGGCCCCCGATACCATCGCGGAGTCATTATAATATTGCTGTGCAGGCAAGTATTGAGTCAATAAAACCCAAAAAGCAGTCAGTACATTTTTCCGCATAATACTAAGATAATCATTAATCCATTTCACACATTAATGTCATAAATTAATAGTCATATCCATGAGATAAATAAAAACTAAAAAATGTTTATTGATACTTTTTTACCAGATCAAACAAAATTTTCTTGTCAGCATCAGTTATCACTTTTGTTGTATCCTGCGGCACAAAATGAATTTTATAGGATTGGATCGCTATGTCTGGTTTATTGATATTATAGCCAACAATCCGCAAAGCCTGTAATGGATTAAAATCTAGCGGCACTTCAACATTCGTTGTATCGAACCAAAACCCAAAACCTTTTTCGGCAAGTGTCTGCCAGGAAAAATAACGACTTGGATCAACTTTGCGGCCCGGCGCAACATCGGCATGACCGATAAAGTTTGCTTGTGGAATATTATACGCTCTTTTTAATCTGTCAAGTAGTTGCAACAAACTATTCATTTGCGGTTCAGTGAACGGTTCGTTTCCATTATTATCAATTTCAATTCCGATACTCATTGAATTAAGATCGCTTGCATTTCCCCATTTACTCACTCCGGCATGGTGTGCCCGCAACAGATCATTCAGCATGTGATGAACTGTGCCATCTTCACAAATAACATAATGGGCACTGACGGCGGTTCCCGGCAATGTAAATGTTCTCAACGTTTGACCACATGAATCCTGTGCCGTGTGATGTATAACAACAAAGTTGGGACGACGCATGGTGAAATTTGTTGTGCCAACCCAGTTTTCAGCGTATTGCAAACCCGCAGAATCTTTTACCGGGTATTCCCGCAAAAGCTTTGCATAGCTCTTTACTTGTTTTTTGTAGCTGCGATTCGTGGCACGGTATAAATTGGAAGAGCATGCAGATATAATAGCAAAACAAAAAATAGCCAGGTAGAAAAAAAGGTGTTTCATGCAAATAATAATTCAACCCGTAAAATACAGAGATTTTTTTCTAATGCGTTTGAACCAATGGTATCATTTTTGAAACTCCCTGATGTTATCTACTTATCTAAACTGAAAAAAAATATTTATGGCAACTCTAACAGGAAAAAAAGTCGCTATTCTGACAGAAAACGGCTTTGAAGAAGTGGAACTTACAAGTCCCAAAAAAGCGTTGGAAGAGGCGGGGGCCAAAGTGGTAATTGTTTCGCCACAAAAAGAAAAAGTAAAAGCATGGGCTCATGATCACTGGTCAATTGAATTACCTGTTGATATTAATGTGGAAGACGCTGATCCAAAAGAATTCGATGCTTTAATGATCCCGGGGGGTGTTCTCAATCCTGATAAAATGCGGCTGAATGAAAAATGCGTGGAATTTGCACAACATTTTTTGCAGGAAGGTAAACCAGTGGCTGCTATTTGTCATGGACCACAACTCCTGATTGAAACAGGCTTGATTGAAGGCCGGAACATGACCTCATATCCTTCGGTAAAAACTGACTTAATGAATGCGGGTGTGTTATGGGTAGATCGGGAAGTAGTAGTTGATAATGGACTGGTTACAAGTCGTAGCCCAAAGGATCTTGAAGCATTTAATAAAAAGATGATAGAGGAAATTAAAGAGGGCAAGCATTCGCCAGTGATACGAACTCCGATTCCAGCACATTAATAAAATTTTGATTCATAAAAAGCTTCCTATCCGGGAAGCTTTTTTTCGATCACATATTTCTTCTGTACTGGCCTCCCACTTCATAAAGTGCATGGGTTATCTGCCCGAGAGAGCAATATTTAACCGTTTCCATCAATACCTCAAATAGGTTTTCATTCTTAATCGCAGCATCCTTCAATCGTTTCAGCATTTCTCCTGATCTATTTTCATTTCGATTCCAAAACGCATGAAGATTTTTTATCTGTTGCTCTTTTTCCTCTTTTGTGCTTCTGATAACTTCATTGGGGATGATCGTTGGTGAGCCTTGCTTGTTCAAAAATGTATTCACACCGACGATCGGGTATTCACCTGTATGTTTCTGATGTTCATAATACAAACTTTCTTCCTGGATCTTATTTCGCTGATACATTCTTTCCATTGCACCCAGTACGCCACCACGTTCAGTGATCCGGTCAAATTCTGTAAGTACGGCTTCTTCTACCAAATCAGTTAATTCTTCAATGGCAAAACTTCCTTGTGTAAAATTTTCGGTGTTGGCTGAGCCCAGTTCCCGGTTAATAATTAATTGTATCGCCATCGCCCTTCTTACGCTTTCTTCGGTCGGTGTTGTTATTGCTTCATCATACGCATTTGTATGGAGTGAGTTGCAGTTGTCATAAATAGCATACAATGCCTGCAGTGTGGTACGTATATCATTGAAATCTATTTCCTGCGCATGCAAACTTCTGCCTGATGTTTGAATGTGATATTTTAACATCTGGCTGCGTTTATTAGCTTTGTATTTGTAGCGCATAGCTTTTGCCCAGATCCTTCTTGCTACTCTTCCGATCACGCTGTATTCCGGATCCATGCCATTGCTGAAAAAGAATGAAAGGTTTGGTGCAAAATCATCAATGTTCATTCCTCTGCTTAAATAATATTCAACATAAGTAAATCCGTTTGACAACGTAAATGCCAATTGAGTGATTGGATTAGCACCAGCCTCGGCAATATGATAACCGCTGATACTTACACTATAAAAATTCCTGATCTTTTGTTTAATAAAATATTCCTGTACATCACCCATTAACTTCAATGCAAACTCTGTAGAAAAAATACATGTGTTCTGCGCCTGGTCTTCTTTTAAAATATCTGCCTGTACAGTTCCTCTTACTTGTTGCAATGCAGCTTGTTTACACTGCTCATAAATATCTTTTGGTAAAACTTCATCGCCCGACAAACCAAGCAACTTTAAACCAAGACCATCATTTCCTACAGGTAAAGTGTTTGGCGACGATGTATTAGTATATATTGGGCCATTTGAATTTTTATATTTTTCCTCCCTAATCCTTTCTAAATCCTTTTCTAATCCTAGTTCTTTTATCTTCTTCTCACATTGCTGATCAATTGCTGCATTCATAAAAAACGCAAGCAGCATAGGCGCCGGACCATTGATCGTCATTGAAACCGAGGTTTTCGGATCGCAGAGATCAAAACCACTGTATAATTTTTTTGCATCATCAACCGTTGCAATACTTACGCCTGCATTACCGATCTTTCCATAAATATCAGGCCGGAAGTCAGGGTCTTCGCCATAAAGCGTTACGCTGTCAAATGCAGTTGATAATCTTTTTGCCGGTTGATCCACACTCACATAATGAAAACGTTTATTGGTTCTTTCGGGTCCTCCCTCGCCTGCAAACATTCTGGTTGGATCTTCCCCCTCCCTTTTTAAGGGAAATACACCACCGGTAAATGGAAAAGAGCCCGGCACATTTTCCTGCGCCTGCCACCGAAGCAGGTCACCCCAATCTTTAAACTTTGGTAAAACAACTTTTGGAATTCTTGTTCCCGATAAACTTTTACTGAACATTTCCTGCCTGATCACTTTATCACGAACCTTATATTCATAATAATCTTTTTCGTACGCTTTTATTTTTGATTGCCAGTTGGTGATCAGTTTTCTTGCAACAGGTGTTAATTGTTCTTCGTAAAACAATTTCATCTTCTCCAGTACTGCCGAAGAGTAACCTTGTGAGCCTTGTGCAAAGGAAAAATTTTTGATATCATCCAATACACCTTGCAATTGATAAAGCTTTGAAGCAATAACGGCTTGTTCATTTACCAATTGATCATAACCTCTGTTGCTTTCACTTATTTCACTTAAATACCTGACACGGTTTGAAGGAATAATTGCCTGTGTGACTTTTGCCGTTTCGGGAAAATGATATTTACCAAACCCTATATTTGTTTTTTCTTCAATTTTTTGCAGCAGCATTTTAAACAAATGGTTCACGCCATCATCATTAAATTTACTGGCAACTGTGCCGATGATCGGCAACTCTTCATCTCTTGCAGTAAATAATTGATGATTTCTTTTATATTGCTTCCTTACATCACTTAATGAATCCAATGCGCCGGCTTTATCAAATTTGTTGATGCAAACAAGATCAGCATAATCAAGCATGTTGATCTTTTCCAACTGTGATGCCGCACCATATTCCGGCGTCATCACATACATGCTTACATCGCAATAATCAAGTATGCTTGCATCACTTTGCCCAACGCCGGCACTTTCCAGGATAATAAAATCGAAGCCTGCAGTTTTACATATATCAATTGCTTCCTGCACAGCGCCGCTTAACGCAGTATTATCATCTCTTGTCGCCAGCGATCGCATATAAGCTCTTGGATGAGAGATCGAATTCATTCTTATCCTGTCACCCAATAATGCACCACCGGTTTTTTTCTTTGATGGATCAACAGAAACGATTGCAATGGTCTTATCGGTAAAACTGGTTAGAAAGCGACGAACGATCTCGTCAGTTACAGAAGACTTACCCGCACCACCGGTCCCTGTAATCCCTAAGACAGGAATTGTTCTGCTTCCTGGCTCCGGGCTTCTGACTTCCGATTTCCCATTGTTCTCTGCATTAGTGATCTCTCTTGCGATCACCCTCACATCCTTTGCTTCCTCTAATTTCATGGGCGTTTTATAATCCGCTTTCCCATTTAATTGAATATCGCATTGCATGATCACATCTTCGATCATTCCTTCAAGCCCCATCTTTCTTCCATCATCCGGGGAATAAATCTTCGTGATCCCATATTTATGCAGGTCGTTTATTTCTTCCGGTAAGATTGTTCCACCGCCACCACCAAAAATTTTTATATGTCCACAACCATTTTCATCAAGCAGATCTTTCATGTATTTAAAAAATTCTACGTGCCCGCCCTGGTAACTGGTAATGGCGATACCCTGCACGTCTTCTTCAATCGCACATTCAACGATCTCCGCGACGGAACGGTTATGCCCCAGGTGAATAATTTCGGCGCCTT
>DASUTO010000515.1:0-6114 GCA_036374555.1 Chitinophagaceae bacterium | reverse complement strand
GCAGGATCAGTAATGGCGATGACCTTTAGCTCATGTTCAACAATGAAGAGAGATTGTAACGGAGTAAAACATACAAAAATGAAAAACGGCATCTACCTGTAAACTATTTCATTGTTTTATCTTTATAAACCCGGCCTACCGGGTTTTTTGTTTTTCAGAGGTTTGGTAGCCGGCACTTAACTTTGCCCCCAAATTTTGAAAGTGATGAAGTTTAGATTAGTACCAATTTGTGTTTTCCTTTCTTTTTTATTTTCCTGCTCACCCAATAATGTAGAAGAAGATAACAGCCTGGGGAAATATTTTACAGAAAATAAAGTGATTGGATGCTTCGGCCTTTACAACAACGCAACCAATGAATTTACATTTTATAATAAAAAAAGATTTGCAGATAGCAGCTTTCTACCTGCGTCCACATTTAAGATCATCAATTCATTGATCGGTTTGCAGACCGGGGTTATCAGTAGTGATAGTATGGTAATAAAATGGGATAGCGTGAAAAGAAAGGTGGAAGAATGGAACAGAGATCTTTCAATGTATGAGGCATTTCGTGTCTCAGCTGTTCCATATTACCAGGAAGTTGCAAGGAGAATTGGGAAAGACAGGATGGAGTACTGGATGGATACAGTGAATTATGGGGCTGGTCCAAAAGACACCGCTTTCCGAATACATTCGGCTATTGATACATTCTGGCTTGACAATACACTAAAAATAACCGCGGATGAAGAATTGGGGCTTGTAAAATTGTTATACTTCCACCAGCTTCCATTTTTTAAAACTTACCAGGAGACGGTAAAAAAAGCCATGCTTTTTGAAAACACGACAATGTACAGACTGGCCTATAAAACCGGGTGGGGCAGGAAAGAAAATGGGGATCATCTTGCATGGGCTGTTGGTTGGGTGGAAGAGAACAATCATCCTTACTTTTTCGTATTGAATTTTGAATCTCCGGATGTTAATGCCGACATTCCTGCTATAAGAATGCAAATATTGAAAGGAATACTGAAACAACTCGGTTTTTTTGAAGGCAAAATGTAACAAGTAGTTTTAAAATTTATCAAACCTTAGCACTCTTTCTTTGTTAGTTTTGCAATAATTGATACGCTGAAATTTCTTATGCAATTCTATTGTGAATCATTGACGGAATACAAACGATTAAAAACAAAGGAAGTAAAGATCGGCGATCTGTTACTTGGCAATTTTCATCCTATCCGTGTACAGACCATGACAACCACGGATACAATGGATACATTAGCAACAGTTGAGCAATCCATCCGTTGTATTGAAGCCGGGGCAGAATTAGTTCGTATCACCGCTCCTTCAAAAAATGATGCCGAGAATTTATTGCATATAAAAAATGAACTGAGAAAAAGAGGTTATCATACTCCGTTGGTGGCGGATATTCATTTTACTCCTAATGCGGCAGAGATCGCTGCGAGGATTGTTGAGAAAGTAAGAGTGAACCCCGGGAACTATGTTGACAAGAAAAAATTTGAGCTGATCGAATACAGTGACGCGGATTATGCGGAAGAGATCGATCGCATTCAGGAACGATTTACTCCATTGATAAAAATTTGCAAAGAATATGGAACTGCCATGCGTATTGGCACCAATCATGGTTCGCTGAGTGATCGCATCATGAGCCGCTACGGTGATACGCCGATGGGTATGGTCGAGAGTGCGATGGAATTTCTGCGCATCGCAAGAAATGAAAGCTATCACAACATTGTATTGAGCATGAAGAGCAGTAACCCGCAAGTGATGGTGCAGGCTTATCGTTTATTGATAAAAACAATGTTTGATGAATTTGCTGAATGTTATCCTTTGCATCTTGGAGTAACGGAGGCTGGCGATGGTGAAGACGGAAGAATAAAAAGTGCCGTCGGTATTGGGACGCTGCTTGAAGATGGATTAGGAGATACCATCCGGGTTTCATTGACAGAAGATCCAGAATTGGAGATCCCTGTTTGCAGAGACCTCGTGAAAAGATATAGCGGTCGACAGCCCACAGTCGACAGTCCACAGAACGTTCCTGGTGTTGATAAACTTTCTTACGATCCGTTTAAATACCAGCGAAGAGAAAGTTTTGAAGTTGGAAATATGGGCAACAAACATGTACCAGTAGTCATTGCTGATTTAAGTAAGATTGAGAAAATTGCACAAGAACATTTGCAAAGTGCCGGGTATACTTATGATGAAGCAACTGATAAATGGAATATCAGCGACGCAGCAGCCGATTATATATTTACAGGCAATCAACTTCTTGATTTTGCATTGCCGGGTATGTTGAAAGTGATCGTTTATCCTGAAACATGGACAAGGGCGGAGGATAAAACAAAATATATTCCGATCTTCCAGGATAGTGGGTATGTAGGATCGGAATTAAAAAGCGATCAAATGAATTTCGTGATGGTTGATTGCTTTAATGAAGTTTCTGATTCATTTACATATCTTGATGAACTGGCAAACGATCCTACCGTTGTTATTTGTTTAAGCAGTACGAATAAAAATGCAATGCAGTCGGTGAGGAGAATGTATGTTGAATTAATGAACAGGGGAATAAGAAATCCGGTGATTAATATTACTGACAGCAACTGGCAAACAGCAGATGAACACCTGATCCATTTTGCAACTGAAACAGGAGCATTGTTATTAGAGGGAATGGGTGATGGGATCTGTTTAGGCATGACGAAGAGTGGTTATGATCAATTAGCGGCGAGTTATGAGCAAATGAATGCAAGCGGAAGAAATTACACCAACAATTTAACCATAGAGCAATTTATCAATAACACTTCATTTGGAATTCTACAGGCAACACGAACAAGAATCTCCAAAACTGAATATATCAGTTGTCCAAGCTGTGGCAGAACTCTTTTTGATCTGCAGGAAACTACTGCAAGGATCCGTTCGAGAACAAATCATTTGAAAGGAGTGAAGATCGCTATTATGGGCTGCATTGTAAATGGTCCCGGTGAAATGGCGGACGCAGATTTCGGTTATGTTGGCAGCGGACCGGGTAAGATCACTCTTTATAGAGGAAAGGAAATTGTAAAGAGAAATGTAAACAGCGAAGTAGCCGTAGATGAGTTGATCGGTCTGTTAAAAGAAAGTGATGCATGGATAGAACCGGGTTAAAATTTTAGACTTAAATCCCGGTAGCAATCGGGAGCAGATTTCAGACGCTTCATGAATAAAAAGTTTTGGATCATACTTTACCTCTCCGCTCTTGCTGCGGATTTATTCGCTGTTTATAATAGTAATGAAATACTCCGCTATATAACCAAGCCGCTGTTGATGCCTCTTTTGATCATTTATTTCCTGGCTGAAACACATTCTTTTAGTTCCTCTTTAAAAAGATGGATTGTGCTGGCTCTATTATTTTCATGGGCAGGGGATGTGTTGCTGATGTTTGAATCGACGTTCAGTAATTTTTTCATTTTCGGTTTAGTTGCCTTTTTGATTGCGCATATCTTTTATATACTGTTTTATGAAAATGTTATTCGTAAAGAGGGACTGCGCAAAAATTATTGGTGGTTTCTTCCTGTTATTCTTTATTATATCGCTTTAATTTATATGCTGTCGCCAAAACTTGGGAATATGAAATTACCTGTTCGAATTTATGGGATCGTGATCAGTTATATGTTGATACAGGCATTGCACACAGGAAGAATAAAAAATATGGCTGCAGCAACCTTAATGATCGGCGGGGCCGTGTTATTTATTACATCAGATTCTATTCTTGCTGTTAATAAGTTTTATGAATCATTCGGATATGCGGGGATTGCGATAATGCTTACTTATGGAATTGCACAGCTATTAATCACACTTGGAGCTGTGAAGTACATTAGTTCAGCATCAAAACAATAAATTTGCTGAATAGCCCTTCGACAAGCTCAGGGAACCATTGATGAGTTAGGTGAAGATGAATAGCGAACAGAACGTTCAAGAGTGCCCTTCGACAAGTTCAGGGTAAACTTGCAACAAAAGCTTAATAGGAGTGCTAAAGCCGGGCACATAATATTTAAAACATGCAACAAACTGACTTTCTCGTTATTGGATCGGGTATTGCGGGGTTAAGCTATGCATTAAAAGTTGCAGAGACGTTTCCTGATAAAAAAGTATTGGTGATGACAAAAGCGGCAGCAGATGAAACCAATACAAAATATGCGCAAGGTGGTATTGCAGTGGTAAATGATCTGGAGAACGATAGCTACGAAAAACATATTGATGATACATTGATCGCCGGTGATGGACTATGTAATGAAAAAGTAGTGGAGATAGTTGTGAAAGAAGGGCCGGAGAGAGTCAATGATATCATTGAATGGGGCGCCAGGTTTGATAAAGAAACAGATGGTGATTATAAACGCGGTCGTGAAGGTGGTCATTCTGAATTCAGGATATTGCATCATAAGGATATTACTGGTTGGGAAATGGAAAGAGCATTGTTAGATGCAGTGAACAAGCAAACAAATATTGAGCTCATCAAACATTGCTTTGTAATTGATATTATCACGCAGCACCATCTTGGTTTTCTCGTGACAAAGGCTACACCTGATGTAGAATGTTATGGTGTGTATGTGTTGAATCTTGAAACAAACCAGGTAGAAAAAATTCTTGCAAAGGTTACTTTGATGGCAACGGGAGGTAATGGACAAGTGTACAGGACTACTACGAATCCAACGATTGCTACTGGTGATGGTGTATCAATGGTCTATCGTGCAAAGGGAAGAATTGAAAACATGGAGTTCATCCAGTTTCATCCGACTGCTTTGTATGAACCCGGGGTTCGCGGTCATGCATTTTTAATTACGGAAGCAGTTCGTGGTGATGGCGGTATTCTCCGGAATAGTAAAGGCGAGGCTTTTATGGAAAAATATGATGAAAGAAAGGACCTGGCGCCAAGAGATATTGTTGCAAGAGCCATCGATAGTGAGATGAAAAAAACTGGTACCGAACATGTGTATCTCGATTGCCGTCATTTCAGTAAAGAAAAATTTGTTGAGCATTTCCCTAATATCTATAAAAAATGTTTGTCGATCGGCATTGACATTACCCAACAAATGATCCCGGTGTCCCCGGCAGCGCATTATAGTTGCGGCGGGATAAAAACCGATGAATGGGGGAGAAGTAGCATCAATAACCTGTATGCATGTGGTGAATGTGCATCAACTGGTTTGCATGGTGCCAACCGGCTGGCGAGTAATTCACTGCTTGAAGGTTTGGTATTTGCTCATCGTTGTTCTGTTGATGCGGCGGAAAAAGTAAATACGATCTCCTTTCAAAACAACATACCTGATTGGGATGCCGAAGGAACATCACAACCGGGTGAGATGATCCTTATCACGCAGAGTTTGAAAGAACTTCAATTGGTGATGAGTGATTATGTAGGCATCGTTCGCAATGATATTCGTTTGCAAAGAGCTTCACGCCGGCTCGATCTGCTTTGGGAGGAAACCGAACAGCTTTATCAAACAAGTACACTATCTCCGCAGTTGCTCGAGCTTAGAAATATGATCACGGTTGGTTATCTGATCGTGAAAGGTGCAAGCTTCCGTAAAGAAAGTCGCGGGCTTCATTATAATACCGATTATCCGGGTAAGGGTGAGTTGGTACAGAACATTGTGTTGTAATTGTCTTTCGGAGCACAAGCAAGAAATAAGCGAAGCTTATTACGAAGCTTGCGAACGAAGTCCTGAGAATCTTATGTAACAAGCTTCAGTAAGTCTATTAAACTTCCGTTGCGTCGCACACTTCGGCGTTCTTATCTTTGCTCACCATGTACTATGTAGTTTACGGCTTACTATATGCCGTTTCTTTATTGCCCCTGCGAATTCTTTATCTATTTTCTGATTTTACATACTTTCTTCTTTACTATGTTTTTGGTTATCGGAAAAAAGTTGTCATGGGTAATTTATTGCAGGCGTTTCCTGAAAAAACAGAAAAGGAAAGGATAACAATTGCAAAGAAATTTTATCGGAATTTCACTGATAATTTTATTGAGGTCTTAAAACTTGTTTCAGCTTCGCCTGCTTTTATTAACAAGCATTTCACCGGCGATTATTCGCTTTGTCATAAATTCAATGAGCAAGGTAAAAAGTGCCAGGCTTTGCTGGCTCA
>DASUTO010000514.1:0-2933 GCA_036374555.1 Chitinophagaceae bacterium | reverse complement strand
AGTCGAACCAGGTGATTCTTCGGTCATAAGCGTTTCATTCGATCCTGCAGGAATAACAGGTTTATTTCAACGGACGGTAATGGTTCAATCAAATGCAACACGGCCGGCTGTCGAGCTTACTATTACCGGTGAAATAAAACGAGACCCCGAAAGATAGGTGTCTCATTTGCTAATAAGAAAAAATACTTTCAGAAAAAATTTCACAGTGCTTCTCAGTGGACCCATATTCAATTGAGATGCTGCATCATGGCGGTTCGCTAATTTTCTAATTAATATCAATGCTTCTGCTAATTATTATCAATTCAAATAAATCCTCTATTTGGTACTCTTGTAAATCAGCAAAGATAAAGATGAATGATAATGACAGAATCATCTAAACTCATTCTCATCAAACTGATCCATACGGTCATCTGGACCTTTTTTAATGTAGTGATCTTCTACCTGTTTTATGCTGTTATTGCGGGTAAAATTGATCAATGGATATGGATGGGACTTGGGTTATTCTTATTAGAAGGACTTGTCTTACTTGTTTTTAAAATGAAATGTCCGCTTACAGTTATTGCCTGCCGATATTCAAATTCAACGAAAGAAAATTTTGATATTTATATACCTAATTGCATGGCAAAATATAATAAACTGATCTATACGTCCATATTGTTGATTGTTACTGCGATCCTGATCTATCGCTTAGTATGCTGAATATTTTAATGATCGGACATTTAGGTTTTTAAATCTCACTGAAATGAAAATGGAGCTTGCGAAATGCAAACTCCATTCGTTTTTCCTGCTCATTCTTGTGTATTATTTTGCAGGAGATGAAGTAACATTCATATCCCGTACGCAAACATATTTTCCATCTCTTTTCTGAAAATATGACATGTAATGCCCCTTATTGACTTCAGCCCCGGCAGGAGTCATTTCTGTCCATGAACCTATTTCGACAAGCATATTTCCTTCGCCAAAAAGATCCACTACTTTATAGACATTAAGATTACCTGTTGTATCCGCGGCTAAGCGTTTGGCTAGACTTTCCTTAATTGCAGCTTTACCAACTTCGGGCACTCGGTTCCGGCCATAGCTTACTGCATCGTCACTGTAGTAAGCAACTACTTTATCTGCATCTTTAGCCTTTTCAGCTGCAGCAAATGCGTCCTCCATTGCCTGGATCTCAGGTTTTACTTTTTCGATATCAACAGTAGCGGACTGATCGGCTGTTGAACAAGCAGAAAGAATTGAAACTACGATCGCGGATACAGCGATCAATTTAAACTTACTTCTCATAAATAATTTGTTTTAGGTGAATTAGGAGATAGCGAAAGGTAATCATTATTTATTTCCGTCAATCATTAAAGCAATTTTATAAGATAATCTAAAAGGACTTTCAAGTATTTTATTCAGCTCTTCAGTCTCTTTATTTTATCTTCCAACCATTTTTTCAGCCTCATCGATCCGGGTCTTAGAAAAAAAAGCGCATTATAAGGCACCAGGTCTGGTAATCTTCCGCAAGCGAAAAATTTTATGGTAATGTTTTATATCATAAATTGAGGAATTATATCCTATCTATATTCATTACATAATTTTAATCATAATCATTAAGAAATAATGCGTTCATTAAAAGTTAATATCCACCACCATCTTTCTAAAGAGGAAGCGGTATCTAGAATTAAGAAATTATTTACCAATCTAAGGCATGAGCAAAAAGAAAAAATATCGAATGTAAAAGAAGAGTGGAAAGACGGAACAGGCACCATTCATTTTTCCGCACAGGGATTTGATATGTCGGCAATTATCGCTGTACATCGTTCCACTGTTGATATCGACGCCAAAGTGCCATTCGCTGTTTATCTATTCAAGGGTAAAATAAAGGAAGTGATCAAAACAAAAGCAGAGGAGTTGCTTTCTAAAGAAAAATAGAACTTGTTTACAAATAAAATCATTCTATTGCTTTTGCAAGTAAGGCGAAGTACTTTGAATATTCAATAACATAGTTCTCTCCCGATGGGAAATCCTGGTCCTTTGTCTTTTCGAAGCCATCTTTGAGAATTTCATATCCCTTCTTCGCATTGGCTGTGTTAAAAAAACAAATCGTAAAATGATCCAGGGGATTAAACTGTTTCAAACCCACCCCATGCTGATAATATAAAAATGGCAGCAATACCCGGGCAGGAGAAAAATAAACTGATTCAAGAGATATCACTTTAAAATAAAGGGAATAGTATTTCAGCATCGAAACTACTCTATTCTTTATTTCCGCTTCTGTTTCTGTTCGAGTTGATTTTTTTCTCCACTGGTTCATCTCGTTCTTAAAAAGACTTCCTTCATCGCCACCCGTGAATATTTTTTTTAAATGCCATACTAATTTTATTGGTTCCTTTTCAAGTGAAACTAATTCTTCAATAAGTATAGTATCATTTTTAATTCCTGTCAGCGTACCAGCAAAGTTTTCAAAGCCTTTGCCTGCTGATGTAATTTTTAAACTTCCTGTATCATTTATTATCCATTTTCCATGGCCGCCAAAAAGGCTGTCTGCTTGCACAAATTCTCCATTGCTTTTAAAACTCACCAGTTTCAATCCCATAATATTTACGATAGAATCCTGCGCCTTTCCATATTTCTTTCTTTGCTGGTCAGTCTTTAGTATGTGTTGCGGATACAGAATAAGCCAATTGCCCTTGATCTCCTCTTTCGGAATAAAAACGTGATCTTTTTTACTAAGACAAGAACCCGAAAAAAGAAAAATGAAAAAAAAGTATTTGTACATACCCTGCCTCTTTAGTGTTCAAAAATAACGATAGGAATTAATCTGCTGAATATAATTGTTAATCAATTTTTACAGCAAAATATTTACAACTAAGAATTTAAACCGAGCTCCGTAAATTCTCCTTAAAAAAAATTATAACTTTAGCGATAGAAACCTTCGCATCATTCCGGGG
>DASUTO010000513.1:0-3554 GCA_036374555.1 Chitinophagaceae bacterium | reverse complement strand
GACTTTACGGGATTTTTTTAAAGGAGTAGAAATCTCCGTTTCCTCTCGAAAAGTTTTTTTATAAACCAGGGCTTTAAAACAAAATATTCCTATAAATATGAAAATAGTGCCCAGGCCAGCAAGAAAATTTATTCCTCTCATATCAAAATTTGTCTGCCATTCTTCTTAAGCTTCAAGCTACAATTCCAGTCAACCTCTGCTTCCTGCAAGTTCCTCGTCAGAAAGTTAATGATTTCCAATTGTAAGTTGCTCAAAAATGCATTTCAATTTTTCAGTTGTCGCTGCGAGAATTACGGCTGCGGGGCAAGACCCCGTGTGGACGGTAAAATGGTTTTCAAAGCATCCAAGGTTGCGGGAGTATTTACTGTCATATGATGATCATCTTTGTAGAATTTCCATTGAAACCGGAGACCATTCTGTCTATTTTTTTCAATAAGATCCACAAGTAAAAACGAAGGTCGTATCAAAAAAGTTTTTGCACTTGTATCTTTTCTGATCTGGTCTGTTGTCATCTTTTTATCCTGTTCATTAGCGATGGCCAGGAATAATTTTTTATTATCAAATGACTGGCTGCCAAGTATCGAAACAGATTCATTTAAGAGCTTATTGTTATCCCACCACATGCTGGGGTCTATTGCTATATAGCTATCAAAAAGCTCTTTATGTTTCAGGAGAATATGCATGACCATAAGACCACCCATAGAATGACCGATCAATGTGCGGAAGGAAGAAACAGGATATTTCTTTTCTATATAAGGCAACAATTCCTTTTCGATAAAAGAGACAAATTTTTCTCCGCCACCGGTTGTTTTTGCGGTAGGTGCATCCACCCATTGCGAGGGATCAACCCGGGTAGGAGAATAATCCCGGTACCGCAGCCAGATATGGCCTATACCGACAAGTATCACATCACCTGCTGATTTAAAAGCAGGTTCCTTGCTTAAGTTATCAAGTATCTTTTTTGTCGCATCAAAGTTGGCTTCCGCATCGAATACAAACAGCACCGGATATTTCTTTGTTGTATTCCTGGCTGGTTCGGGAACGTGAAGCCAGATATACCTGTCTTCGTTCAATATTTTGGAATGAATAGTATCAATGATCTTAGCTGAAGAGGCCATGGTCCCGGCACCCGGCTTATTTTGATAGGCAAGCCCACATGCCGCGAATATCAATATGATTAAAGGAATTGTTCTCATTCTGTATGAGACTAACTACCCAATATAAGTTTGCAGTAAAGTTACCTGATTTGCGGCTGTGGCTGTGGGGCATGAATCCGGGCGGAGGGAAATGATAATTATCTCAGATGATATTCACTTTCCAGCAGATCAAGAAGTTGTTTTCCGTTAGTGATTAATTCATCACCAGAAGACTCAACAGCCTGTAAAAACATTTTTAATGTGAATGCCTGGTTATAGATCATTTTTGCCATCCTGGTATCGTTGGTTATATACCCGGGATTACCCTGTGTTCTTATACTATTATCCATAAATGAACCGGCAGGATTTTGCTTGTCGTAAGAAGAAAGATCTAAAAACTCAATAAGGTATTCCCTGTATTTAATGATTTGTTCATTCAACTGTACATCAAGTTCGGCCAGGAATTTTGTTTTGCTATCGTAATCTGTTATAGCATTAGAAACATTCCAATTTCGTATCAACCGCATGTAACCGGCATTCTTCAATTGCTGGATCGTTCTGTCTGTCGGATAATAACGGGTGAATCGGGCGAGCTCCCGTGAGTAATTATAAAAGCTGTTCGAATTTTTAAGAATATCAGAGTTGCCAATACAGTTTTGCACAGAATCACAATAACTCAGCGCAATCCTAATGTATCGCCTATAAAATCTTACCTGTGAAGTATCCCTTTTCAGATCTTCCACCAGTGATCGGACAAATTGTTTTTCCCGTTGATGTTCTATAGTACGTTCAAGCTGCCATTCGGCTAAAAATCCGCAAAACACAGCCAGGAATAACATGAAAAACTCCCAAACATAATGCGTCCGGTTTTTTCTTGTTGTATGCGGGTGCCGATGTACTTCCATAGTCACCAATGAGTATATTCCAACAAAATAAAATTATGGGAAATGAAGAGCCAGATCTATGATATTCATCATCCACATGATATTCGTTCCCATGCGTGGAGGGATTGCAATAGCAATGGGAGCATCGGGGCGTGCACAGTCTTATACCTTTCGAACAATCCCATATTTTAATCCAATCTCCCTTCTCTGGTCTGCCGTGATCTTTTTGAATGGTTGCCCGACCGGAGTTCCGATTTCGCGGAAGTACGCTTCGAGCCCGGATGGAGTATATGCAAATCGCATTTCGATGTTTTCGGTACCTGTATTTTTTAATCCATGCCAAATGCCTTTTGGCACAAAAGCCACAGCACCTGCACTTACGTTATATTCTTTATCATCAAGAGTTAATATCCCGGATCCTTTATACACAAATATCAATTCATCCTCATTCATGTGTTTATGAACCAATATAACATCACCAGGAGTAAAAGATTCGGACAGAAAACTCAAATTATTTGAACCGCCTGTTTTAGCGATCTTAATTTTAAGCGTTCGGGTTGGCGCTCCTGTAACACGGTCAGGATATTGAAAAACTTCTCCTTCATCTTCATTTACTACCATGCCTCTGAACTCATCATTTGTCATATGCGTAATTGGGGTGTTGCATAATAAGAAGGAGAAAATACTCAAACCACCCTGGTAAAAAAATTCTTTACGCGAATACATAAAACAGCTTTTGATAACAAAAGTTACAATTTTTATAGCGGCTTAGGACATACTGGCTGTGGGGCAAGACCCCCGGGGTGGACGGAAATTTTTACTTAAGATTGTCAATTGAATTTGTCAAATGGTAACATATTAAGTCAGGATTTGTTTTATCAGGCTCATTTGAATTCCTGAACGACAATTTCTCCAACAGCTTTATAGAACTTTGATTGTCTCTATGCAGGGATGCTTCAATTTTTTTAACTTTGATCGTATTGAACGCATAGTCAATGACTTTCTCTACAGCTTCCTTCATTATTCCTTGTCCTTGAAAGTTTGTCAAAAGTTCATAGCCGATCTCACATTTGTAATTTTCATCTGAAAAGGCAAAAAGACAAATTGTTCCAACCAAGATGTTTTTGTCACTCAAAGTTATTGCCCAATATAAAGAGTCGTTTTTACTAATATTCTCATTAACCTTACTTATAAAATTCCTTGCATCATCAATAGTATTGCTTATCTGTCTGTCAAGATATTTATTTATTTCACTGTCAGAACGCAAGGTGAAAATTTCATGTTCGTCATTACTTACCAGTTGTCTGAGAGTTAGCCTCTCCGTTGTCAAAATTGGAAAAGGCGTGAAAGTTCTAGTTAACATTTTATCGTATTTGGCTTGTTAGAATCTGCGCTCATCATGGCCTGATCGCTAGCATTCTGCTTTGCGCAAGTTCTTGTACAGAAAGTTAATGATTTCAAATTGTAAATTGCCCTCTTCATTCAATTATGTTGCCTGCCTGCCGGAGCTTTAGCAAAGACAGGTACTGGCTGT
>DASUTO010000512.1:0-6263 GCA_036374555.1 Chitinophagaceae bacterium | reverse complement strand
TCTTTTATCAGTACAGTTCCATTGAGAAAAGTGCTCCCTTCCGCTGCATTGAAAACAGTTACATTTTTAATGGCAATGCCGGTCGTATTTTTTTCTGTTGCAGTTTTAGCAAGAGACGTAAAAAAATCACTCTCGAATTTTTTTTGAATGGGTAAAAGGATCTCAATGTTTTTTTCATAACCTTCCTGGATGATAGAGAGCCAATCACTCAAACTTCCAAAAAACTTTCCATCTTTTGTAAACCAATGATAATTCGGTGGCCCGCCCAAACCGGAAAATCCTATTAATTGAACAGCGAGATTATTATTTTTTTCATCTTTTACCGTTTCTTCTTTTACCATTGTATAGGTTAGAGTACCGGAAGGAAGAATATTCACTTTTTTTGAAGTTGAATTTTTAAGGATCCTTAATCTCAATTCCAACTCTCCCGGGTTTCCATTCATGTTGGAATACAATTCACCTTTATAAGGAACCGATTCGTTTTCAAATTTATTTTTCCAAGAGGCTTTTCCGGTTCTTACTTCAAATTTTTCTTCCACCCTGGTCTTAAAATAATCCACTCCCGATATCTCCTGCAATATGATATTACCTTTATTATCCGTTCTGCTATGAGAAGTAATGGAGGGTCCCCTGCCACGATCATTAAATTCAAAATAATAGTACTGGTCATTAGCCCCCGTTTTCCAGCTAAGATGTTTGCCCACAACTTTGCCGAGTCTTACCACATTATGCCTTGTTGTATCGGTTGATTGTGCTGATCCAGGAATCGTAATTGCTGATAGCAACCAAATAAAAAATGATCTCATGCTTAAAGTTTTGGTTTAAAAGATAGGTATATTTTTAACGCACTTCTGTTTAAATTCGCTTCATGTATGATCTACCTTATTTTAAAGAAGAGGACCAGGAAGTGGTCTTGCAGTTCATGCGGGAGCACCCCTTTGCTTTTCTAACGGGCGTAAATGAAGAAAACAAACCTGTTGCTACACAGGTACCGGTATTTATTGACGAGAAAGACGGAAAATTTTTTTTAACAGGGCATATTATGAGAAACACTGATCACCACAAAGCATTTGAACAAAATGCCCATGTGTTGGCTGTGTTCACAAGCCCTCATGTGTATGTGAGTGGTACATGGTATGATGATCCGCACCAGGCCAGCACATGGAATTACATGAGTGTGCATGCCGAAGGAAACATCAGGTTTGGAAATGGAGATGACCTGGTAGCAATTTTGAAGAGATTGACCCTTCATTACGAAAATAATAATACAGCTTCTACAACCATATTCGATAACTTACCGTCTGAATATACCGGGCGCCTGATGAAGGCGATCGTAGCTTTTGAAATAGAAATAACATCGATCGAAAATGTTTTTAAGCTAAGCCAGAACCGCGATGAAAAGAGCTTCCGCAATATCATGGATAAATTAAATGAACAGGGAAGCGATGCCAGGTTTATTGCGGAGGAGATGAAAAAAAGGCAGCAACAATTATTTGGTAAATGAAATACTTCTCATCACTTATTATTCTTTTCCTCTCAATGAGTTTTATGAATGTAGGAAAGTTTCAAAAGCCTCCTTTTGATGTGGAAGGTCACCGGGGTTGCCGTGGGTTGATGCCTGAGAACACCATACCCGCCATGATAAAGGCACTTGATCTGGGAGTAACTACTTTGGAAATGGATGTGGTGATCACAAAAGATAATAAGGTGCTTGTATCGCATGAGCCATGGTTTGAAACTGCGATCACAACGAAGCCAGACGGGTCTTTTATCAAACCGGGCGAGGCAATGCAATACAATATTTTTCAAATGAATTATGATGAGATCGTTAAATATGATGTGGGAATGAAACCTCATCCACGATTTCCTAAACAGCAAAAAATAAAGGCTATTAAACCACTTTTGGCCGACCTGTTTGATAGTGTTGCAGAAAATATGAAAGTAAGACGCAGGCCGTTCCCCTATTTTAATATTGAAACTAAATGCCTTCCTCCTGGTGACGGGAGGTTTCATCCAAAGCCCGAAGAGTTTGTTGAATTATTAATGGCAGTGATCAAAGAAAAGCAATTGGAAGAACGAGTGATCATCCAGTCTTTTGATTTCAGAACTTTAAAATATTTACACGAAAAATATCCTTCTATTAAAACAGCTATGCTGATCGAAGATTCAGATGTAGATGATTTTGAAGGTCAGCTAAAAAGACTTGGATACACTCCGCAGATATATAGCCCCAATCACAATTTGGTGGATGAGGACCTCGTAAAACAATGTCATGATAAAGGAATGAAAATAATTCCCTGGACTGTCAATGATGTGAAGCAATTTAAAAAATTGAAAAAACTGGGTATTGACGGAGTTATTACTGATTACCCGGATGTGATCAAAGATTGATCCCTAACCATTCTTCTGCATTCCTATAAAACAATTTCTTTTCAATCTTCTTACCCAGCTTCATTTTTTCAAGCAATCTTCCAGGTTTATGTTCACCAAGTGGAAAAGGGTAATCACTACCTAAACAAATTTTATCATCTCCGATCACTTCCAGCAAATATTGAAAAGCGTTTTTGTCATGCACCAAACTATCTATCCAGAATTTCCCAATATATTCTTCCGGTGAAATATTATTATCAACTGCAACAAGGTCTGGCCTTACATCAAATCCGTGCTTTATTCTGCCAATAGTAAATGGAAATGAACCGCCACCATGTGCAAATGCAACTCTGAGAGCTGGAAATTTTTCAAATACTCCGCCAAAAATCATTGAGCAAATTGCTCTTGAAGTTTCAGCAGGCATGCCAACCAGCCAGGGCAACCAGTATTTCTGCATTTTATCTTCACCCATCATTTCCCAAGGGTGAACAAACAAGGCACAGCCCAATTTTTCTGCAGCTTCGTAAAAAGGAAAGAATTTATTCTCCGATAGATTTTCTCCATTGATATTCGTCGCTATTTCAATTCCCGGCATCTTCAGTTCTTTTACACACCTTTCCATTTCTTTTATTGCGAGATCAACATCCTGCAATGGAACAGTCCCTAAACCAATAAATCGTTTTGGATTTTTAGAAACGGTTTCGGCAATATGGTCATTAAAGAATCTTGCCGTTTCAAAACCGTCTGCCGGCTTTGCCCAGTAATTAAATAAAACCGGAATTGTGGAAAGCACTTGTATCGTCACATCTGTTTCATCCATTTCTTTTATCCGCACATCTTCTTTGAAACAATTTTCTTCTACTACACGAAATAGCTTATCTCCCTTCATCATGCAAGCTTCGCAGTTGCGATGTTCAAGATGAATAAACTCTCCATAGCCAAACTTTTGTGTCCAGTTTGGCATATGTTCAGGCATGATATGAGTGTGGATGTCGATCTTCATTTAGCCCAAATCCGCCTGAGGCGAAGCTTTTTGAAAGTCATTTTAATTTATTTGCCTTTTTCGTATTTGAAATTTTACCTATCCTCCCCTTTAGGAGGGGTTGAGGAAAAATTCCTTTTCAAACTATTTCTGGGGGATTCTAACCGGGGGTTCCATCACCGCCCCGCATTTATCGCAAGTTCTGTGCATTGTATCTTCCCAGAAGCGATTCATTACAGGGGGTAACTGTTTTACAATATCATCAACATGCAATGTTTCTTCGTATAATTTATTACCACATTTTTCGCAGAACCACATAAAGCCATCATCTTCTGACTCTCTTTTCTTTTCAATTACCAATCCGACGGTGCCCGGCCCACGTTGTGGGGAATGTGGTGTTTTTGGGGGAAGCAAAAACATTTCACCTTCTTTGATCGGGATATCTTTGAATTCACCATTGTCGATAATTTTTACAACAATATCACCTTCTATTTGATAATACAATTCTTCCGTTTCATTAAAATGATAGTCTTTTCTTGCATTCGGTCCACCAACAACCATCACTATAAAATTCTCAGCATCTTTATAAACACACTGATTGCCTACCGGTGGTTTTAAAAGATCACGATGTTCATCGATCCATTTTTTTAAATTGAAAGGAGCTGTTACTGCCATATATAAGATTTTATTTTTAATTAAAAGATTTAAGTTTAGCGGGAATATTCTCAAACCAGATCTCAACTTCATACCCATCGGGATCGTAAAAGAAAACATAGGGTTCACCGGGTATAAATTCACCAGAGTCTTTAATTTTTCCGCCTGCTTTCTTTATCACCTGGATAATATTTTTTATTCCTGAGGGTTTTGGTAACCTGAATCCGAAATGAAAACCAGGGATTATTTTTCCCCTGGATTTATTTTTCTTTACAAAAACTATGATGTCTTTGCTGCCGGGGGTCTGCACCTGGATAAATTCAGGGTCGTGATACATTTCTTTTGCACCAAAAACTTTTTTATAAAAAGCAGATGAACGTTTTACATCTTTTACCGGTAATGCAATATGAGTAAGCCCCAATGTTTTGATCATATTATTTCAATATGAAATTGACCCGAGAAAATTACAACAATTTCCTTAGGTTTGACACCACTATGAATCTTTCACTTGAAGGTAAATATGCGATCATTTGCGGGAGCACACAAGGAATTGGCTTTGCTATTGCAGAAGAACTTGCGTTACTGGGAGCGAACTGTACATTGATCGCAAGAAATGAAAATGCATTAAAAACCGCTGTGCAAACGCTTGATATTGCGCTAAGGCAACAACACAATTACCTTATTGCTGATTTTAGTAAAACAGATGAAGTGAAAAGGGTCATTGAAGATCAAGTGACAAAACACCCGGTTCATATATTAATCAATAATACCGGTGGCCCTGCTGCCGGACCTATCATTGAAGCAACAGAAGAAGCTTTTCTGAATACATTTAATCAACATCTTATTTGCAATCATATTTTAACCAAAGCTGTTGTTCCTTCAATGAAGAAAGAAGGTTATGGAAGGATCATCAATGTGATCTCAACTTCCGTAAAAATTCCATTAAAAAATTTGGGGGTGAGTAATACAATTCGTGGTGCGGTGGCAAGCTGGGCAAAAAGCATGGCGAATGAACTCGGGCAATTTAATATTACCGTCAACAATATTTTACCGGGCTTTACCGCTACGCAACGACTTTCAACTTTAATAGAAAATATTGCAAAGAGAGGAAATACTGTCGTTGATATTGTAGAGGAAAACATGAAAGAAGAAGTGCCGATGAAACGTTTTGCTGACGCATCAGAGATCGCTGCAGTTGCTGCTTTTCTTGCATCTCCGGCTGCGTCGTATGTAAATGGAACCAGTATCCCTGTAGATGGAGGACGGACGGGAAGTATTTAGTTAATCAGGTGATTAGTTAATTAGTTTATTAGGTAGGTTTTTATACCCGTTAATTTTCATAAAAATGGGATATTTAAATCATCCAATAATCAATAAACAATGACTTTGGAATATACGCTGGAGAAATTAGAAGTTTATAATTTAGCTGAATCATTTTCTGATGAGATATGGGATATTGTTGTTCAATGGAAGATATTTTTGAGAGATACAATTGGTAAACAGATAGTCAGATCTGCAGATTCAATTTCATCAAATATAGCTGAAGGATATGGCAGATATTACTACAAAGAAAGTAAACAGTTTTATTTTTATTCCCGTGGATCAATACAGGAAACAAAATCCTGGTTAAGTAAATGTAAAAGAAGAAAAGTCATTGAGGAGTCAAAGTGCGTAGACCTTCTTCAAAAAGCAGAACTAGTTTTAGTTAAGTTGAATGCCTATATAAAATTTGTTTCCAAATCCATTAAGCATAATCCAAAATAGAAAAGTTGCCTAATTAACAAATAAACCAATTAACAAATTAACTTACAAATTCCATATCACTTAGAAAATTACATCGGAGGAAATTTTATTGCTCCGTTGAGCGGGAAGTTTATTGATAATATCAATCCTGCAACCGGTGAAGTATACGGACAAATCCCTGATTCAAATGAGAAGGATACAGAAGCCGCTGTTCATGCGGCACAAAAAGCTTTTCCAAAATGGAGTGTAACCCCAGTTGAAGAGAGATTCAAAATTCTTAATCGTATAGCTGAATTAATAGATGCTAATCTTGATGACCTGGCTTTTGCAGAAACCAATGATAATGGCAAGCCACTTTGGTTAAGTAAAAGAGTGGATATTCCAAGGGCATCTGCAAACTTCCGTTTTTTTGCCACTGGTATTATGCACTTTGCTTCCGAAAGTCATAATATGGAAGACAAAGCAGTGAACTATACATTGCGGCAACCGATCGGGATTGTTGGTTGTATATCTC
>DASUTO010000511.1:0-5098 GCA_036374555.1 Chitinophagaceae bacterium | reverse complement strand
GGCAGCGTAGATTGTACCATAAGTTTAAAAGAGACGGGCAATGCAAAACCTGTCACTATCAATATTGAATTGGCTAAAGCTTATTTCCAACCACTGGCTGACCTGTCAAAAGAACTAAATCTCGATCCATCGAATATTTTAAGTACACTGGTGAAATTACCCGAGGTAATAACCCCGACCAGCGAAACATTGACTGACGAGGAATGGAAAGCATTTCAAAAAGTGATTATGTTAGCTATTGATGATCTGAATATTCATCGTGATGATGAAGGGAAATCGCTTGAAAAAGATCTGCTATGCCGGGTCCATAATATACTTACACAATTAGAAGAGGTTCAAAAACTGGAGCCACAACGTAAACAGATCATCAGGGATGATATAACCAAGCTGATGGAAGAATTTGCGGGCAAAGAAAACTATGATAAGAACAGGCTGGAGCAGGAACTCATCTATTATATTGAAAAGATCGATATAAGTGAAGAAATGGTTCGCTTAAGAAATCATTGTGATTACTTCAAAGTGGTTCTTACAGAAACAGAAGAATCAAAAGGCAAGAAGCTGTCGTTCATTTTACAGGAAATTGGCAGGGAAATAAATACCACCGGTGCCAAAGCATACGATTCATCTATTCAGAAATGCGTAGTGATGATGAAGGATGAGTTGGAAAAGGCAAAAGAGCAAATATTAAATGTACTGTAAAGGCACAAGTGACAAGATTCAAGATACAAGTTCTACCTATATCTTTGTTACATGAATGTATTAATAAGGTCAATTTTCTTTCTTGTTCCCTGTACCCTGTGCCTTTCAGCTTGTACGACTGTTGATCTGTACGAAAAAACTGTTCCTTTACCGGATCATGAATGGAAGAGTGATTATAAACCAGAATTCAATTTTACCATTACAGATACAACCTCGCTTTACCAGGTCTTTTTTGTAATAAGGCATACTGAAAAGTATAACTACAATAATATTTGGGTAAACTATTATTATCAGCCCCCCAATGATACTTTACATAAAGAGGCAAGGGAGTTCCAATTAGCCACGAATGAAAAAGGCTGGCTGGCTACCGGTATGGATGATATTTATGAACATAGGAAAAAATTGGCTCCTGATGCCGGGAAATTAAAAGCTGGAAGCTATAAATTCATTCTTGAAAATATTATGCGGGAAGACCCACTGAAAGAAGTTATGAATGTAGGCATCAGGGTTGAAAAAGTTAAATAACTTTCCTTATGCCAAGGTCTGTAGGAAAAAGATTCACCTTTATTACCATTATTTATTGGCTATTGCTATTATATATAGTAGCAGCTTTGGTATGGTGGTTTGTTTCGTTAGAAAAGCAAAATCAGGATTTAACCAATCTCCGTCTAAGTGAGCTTAATTCCCAAAAAGCTGTCCTTGATCCAAAAAAATTTACAGAATTACATTTCAAAATTGATGATGACTCTAAAAGAAATACCAATAAATATATTGCCGAAGGGGTTACATTTCTCATCCTGATACTCATTGGTGCCTTCTTTGTTTATCGTTCTGTTCGCAGGCAATTCAGGATGCAATATCAGCAACAGAATTTTATGATGGCCATCACCCATGAATTAAAGACTCCGATTTCAGTTGCCATGCTTAATCTCGAAACATTGCAGAAATACCAGCTTGATGCCGAGAAACAAAAAAAACTGATACGAATGACCTTACAGGAAACAGCCAGGCTTGATACATTAATAAACAATATTCTTGTTTCCTCACAGCTGGAAGGTGGTGGCTATGTTTTTTCAAAAGAAGAGCTTGATTTCTCCTCCCTGTTTAAAGATTGTATAAGAGACGCCAAAACCCGTTATCCCGAAAGAATGTTTATTGAAAATATAGAGCCTGAAATTGAGATAGCCGGCGATCCGCTTTTGCTCCAGTTGCTAATCAGCAATCTGATTGAAAACGCCGTTAAATATTCTCCCAAAGAAAAACCGATCACTTGCAAGCTTAGTAAATCCGGCAATGAGATAACAATGAATATAATTGATGAAGGTATTGGTATTGCCGACTCGGAAAAAACCAAAATATTTGAAAAATTTTACCGAACCGGTAATGAATCGACGCGTAAAACACAGGGCACGGGATTAGGGCTTTATCTTTGCAGTAAGATCGCCGGGGATCATAATGCCGACATTTCGGTGACAAACAATATACCCTCCGGCACTAATTTCGCCATCCATTTTCATTTATAGTTATGAGTAAGGAAAACGCAAAAGCTTCAATATTACTGGTAGAAGATGAAGAAAATCTCCATGATGCTCTGAAATTGAATCTGGAATTAGAAGGATACGAAGTTTCTTCTGCATTCGATGGCAGCGCCGCCATAAAATCTGTGCACGCAGAATATTTTGATCTTATTATCCTTGATGTCATGCTGCCTGAAATGGATGGAATTAATGTTACGGAAACCATCCGCCTGGCAAATAATGAAGTGCCGATACTTATTCTCAGTGCTAAAAACAGCAGTGCCGACAAAGTGCTTGGCCTTAAGAAAGGCGCGGATGATTATATGACCAAGCCTTTCAATCTTGAAGAACTTTTATTGAGAGTGCAGAAACTTATTGAAAAGAATAAAAAGATTCTTGATAAAGAAACGATCGGCAATACTTATTCTTTTGGAAATAACAACATTGACTTTAAAGCACAGGAAGCAACGACATCCCGCGGCGAAAAAATTCAGCTAAGCAAGAAAGAAGGAATGCTTTTAAAATTACTCATTGAAAATAAAAATGAAGTAGTGCCGAGAGAAAAAATACTGCAGGTTGTTTGGGGTTATAATGTTTATCCTACCACAAGGACCATCGATAATTTTATCCTCAACTTTCGTAAATATTTTGAAGAAGATAGCCGCAATCCAAAATATTTTCATTCAGTTCGCGGTGTTGGATATAAATACAGTGAGTGAGTAAAAACCCAAATGCTAAAATGCCAAATTCCATTTTGGCTATTGGCTGCTCTGATTTATTGGAATTTGGGATTTGTTTTGTGGAATTTCTATTTATAGATCACCCAGCTGCGGCCTTATCACAATATCTTCCACACAGGCAGCGGCAGAAAGTTGCGTACAGGCATAGATCATCTTCGCAATGTCTTCTGCTTCCATGATTCGTTTTGAAGAATTATCATAACCACTCCACGAATCAGTAAGAACAGCGCCTGGATGAACCGAAGTGACTTTGATATTGTAAGGTTTCATTTCTTCACGAAGATTTTTGCTGAAGCCATGCATGGCAAATTTACTGATACTGTAAGCTCCGCCGTTTTTATAAGCATGAAGTGATGCAATTGAACATAGATTGAAAATATGACCCGATTTTCGATCCATCATTTTGGGTAATAAGACCCTTGTCAGATGATAAGCACTGCTGACGTTGACCGCAAGTTGGCTTTCCAGTGTCCCTTCCGGCTCATTATAAACGCTGCCGGGCTCAAATAGACCTGCATTATTTACTAAAATATCTGGAACGCTATATTTCAAACACCAACTTCCAAGATCCTTTGCTTGTTGCTTGTCTGCCAGGTCGAAAGCTTTTGCTTTAATTTGAACAGAAGGATAGTTGGTTTGCAAATCTTCCATTGCTTTATACAGAGCCACTTCATTCCGGCTGCTTAAAAAAAGACTTCTTCCATTTGCAGCAAAAATTTCTGCTATTGCCTTTCCTATTCCTCTTGATGCGCCTGTAATGAGAACACTCATCGATTTCAGATTTAGATTGTAGATTGCGGCCTTATAATCTTAATACATTGCAAATCTAAAATCCGAAATCTGCAATCCGAAATGAAATATCGCCATCTCTTTTTCGATCTCGACCATACTCTCTGGGATTTTGAAGCAAATGCAAGGGTGACACTCCTGGAACTGTATAACAGTTTGCAGTTAGAACAAAGAGGAATATATGACTTTGATCTTTTTCATAAGAACTACCTGGCACATAATGAAAAATTGTGGGAACGCTATAGAAATGGGTATATAAAACAGGAAGAGTTAAGACTAAAGAGAATGTGGCTGGCTTTGCTTGATTTTAAAGTTGCAGACGAAATATTAGCCAAACAATTGAGTATTCGTTTTCTTGACCTTTTACCTACCCGGACCATCCTTTTTCCTTATGCAAATGAAATACTGGAGTATCTAACCAATAAAAAATATGAACTTCATTTGATCACAAATGGTTTTGAAAAGACTCAGCACAGTAAATTAAAATATTCCGGGCTCAATAAATATTTTAAAGAAGTTATTACCTCAGAAGGAAGCAGTAGCCTTAAACCAAATAAAGAGATATTTGCTTATGCTTTTGAAAAAACCGGGGCTGATCCTTCTGAAAGTATTATGCTGGGAGATAGCATTGAAGTGGATATCATGGGCGCCATGAATGCCGGTATCGACCAGGTCTTCATTAATCATTTAAATATCCCAATTGATATTAAACCAACTTATGTCGTAAGTTCATTAAGAGAGTTGGAAGAAATATTTTAATGTGCAAATTTGCCAATGGGATTTCGAAATTATGACGACTTCAACATTTTGCACATTTGCAAATTTGCCTATTAGCACATTCACCATAATGCTACTACTGTCACCCCACCTTTCGCCATATCGCCGATCTTCACTTGTACTTTAGCCGATAATGGTAATAACAGGTCGACTCTTGAACCGAATTTGATAAAGCCCATTTCCTGGGTTTGCTTTACCTGTTGGCCAGCCTGTAAATAGTTTACAATACGTTTTGCCAAAGCACCGGCGATCTGTTTGATCAATAATTCTTTTCCGTTTGATCTATAAACTACAGTATGTCGTTCATTTTCCGTGGAAGATTTTGGATGCCAGGCAACAAGATATTTTCCTTTGTGATATTCACTATAAAGTATATCTCCACTTACCGGGTTACGGTTTACATGCACATTCAACGGGCTCATAAATATTGATACCTGTATGCGACGGTCAGCAAAATATTCGTCTGCCTCCACTTCTTCAATTGCCACTACCTTACCATCAGCAGGCGCAACAATGGCATTTTCCTGGACAGTTAAATTTCTTTTTGGAATGCGGAAAAAAGAGATAAGGAAAATT
>DASUTO010000510.1:0-4760 GCA_036374555.1 Chitinophagaceae bacterium | reverse complement strand
ACAACCGGTTTTATATAAAGTAATCGCTTTTGCCGGAATGTTGCATGGCATGGAAAATATTTTTGATAAGAGGGAAAATTAGTGGACAAAACGGGTTTTGGTGGTTGTTTGAACAGCGGCGTATATTTATAGAGCCATTATTGCCTTCTCGTTTATGAGCACAAGCACTAAAGTCATTTTTATTATTGCTTTCCTGCTTTTGATCTATGGTTATCTGTGTCGCCTGCTAAACATCTACTTTTTTTGGGATAGTAAACATTTTGGCTGGATCATGATGGCTACCGCATTGATGGGATTTTTTATCGATCTGAAAAAAATACTGGAAGCTCAAAAGAAAAGTTCTTTTTTACCACAGTTGTTTATTGGTGTTATTATAGTGGTTTTTGGCATTGCAGGTGGTGGGCTCCTTTTGCTCAATAGTTCTAAGACTTACCAGGATGCGATCAATAGTATAAAAACAGATCCAATTTTAAAAAATGAAATAGGCAATATAAGAGGGACCGGATTATTTCCTACGGGTGCTGGATTTCTGAATTTTGCTTATCATGTAAAGCCAGGTCCTTCAACATTTATTATTACAATTAGGGGTTCAAAGGCCATTAAGGATATTGAAATAAGCTTAGAAAGAAAGTATACCAGTGGAATAAATAGTCTTTCCCGCACACACTCAATTATCGCCAGTAAGAACGGTGTATACTTTTTCTTCTTTCCCGTTCAATAATTTAATATTCTTTGCTGCACCCGCCCCAAGAAAACTAAAGCGAAGGCCAACAACTTCTCCCGCATCTGCTTTATAAGTTTCCTGGCGAACAAGTTTATTGTTAAGAAATACTTTCATCACCCGGTTCTTTACTTCCACTTTTACGTTTGTCCAATCTGAAAGATCGGCGCTGAAAGAAGAAAGATCATTTGAGTTACCGTCAAGATAGTGATCGCTTGCTTTTAGATTAATATCACTGATGCAACCGGGAATCGTAAATGGGATAATAAATGCGCCTCTGCTACATAACACAAATATTTTTGCTGTCTTACAAACAGCAGGGCCTTCGGCAAATGTATTTTTTATTGAAGACTCCAAAGTGAAGTTATCGCTCTGCAATCCACCGAATGGTTTTACCAGATGATAAGTAAGCCATGTTGGCTTTGTGATCGCTTTTATTTCTTTTAAAACTTTTTCACTTACACCCATTTCATCTTTTACAAATAGGTCTTCCTTTTTTATATATGTAGGAATTGGCTGATGGTCTATCGTAGCCATCCAATTATCTGACGGGATAAACAAATCATGCTCTTTAATGATCTTTCCATCTAAGATCAATTTTGCCCTGAAATAACCGGGTAAATAATAAATACCTGTTGCTTCCTTTTGTCTTTGTTGCAGTATCACGGTTCTTGTGCTATCCCAGGATTGCTGGATAACTATTTTGCCTGGAGTGTTTCCTTTTAGATCAACGTTGAAAACAACACTATTCGGTAACCCATTCGCTAATGATTTACTGGTAAACACGATCTCCTTTTCATTTACTAATGGGCGAACTGATTTGCCGGATAAAAATGTAAACGCAAGTATCACGATGATGACGGCCGCCGCGGCAACTATCGGCCAGACCTTGAGTTGTAAGGGAAATTTCTTCCTTACTGCTGCCTTTTTTTCTACTTCCTGCTTATTGAGCGGTTGTTTCGATTTAAAATCCATCCAACTTCCATAACCAAGAAAAACAGCTAACGCATTAAGCGTGGCCGAACTGGGCAGGCTCGCATATTTCAGTTTACCAAAAATTCTTTTTAAGGTAGTAGCGCTAAGATTCACACCGGTGGTAGCCAGAATTTTTTCACTGAGCTCGGTAAACTCATAATTGCGCCACTCTCCTGCAGGCCGCCAGTTGAGTTTTTGCTCAACCAGCTTCATACAGAGCTGCAGGTATTCGGTATCATGATTCATTGTCATCTTTCGAAAAGTTTTGTTTCAACTTGCACCAACTTGCACGGTTTTGTACAAAATGCCGAAGCTTTCCTGCCTTACTTTAGAAAATAAAAAATCAAGACATGAAGTTACAGACATTATCTGCAATCGTTTTCCTCTCATCCATTTTAACAACGGCGAATAGCCAGAAGATCGTTCCATTCGCTGATAAACGATGGAAGGTCGAGGGCCAGGCCCAAATGCTAGATTTTTATAAAGGTTATGAATGTATTTACCTGAGAGGCGCCCGGGCAACACTTGGCGATGCACAATTCCTGAATGGCACTATTGAATTTGATGTTTGCCTGACCGAACAAACGGCGTTTGCCGGTTTCTTTTTCCGGCAAACCAGTCCGGGTAATTATGAAGAATTTTATTTCCGGGCACATCAGTCCGGAAATCCCGATTCATACCAGTACACTCCTGTTTTTAATGCCGATCCGGCCTGGCAGCTATATCATGATCAGTTTGATGCAGTCAATGACGGTTATATTCACTGGAAACCCAGGTCAGTATTGAATGGATTCAATAGTGTGATAGAATACCCGTATGATCGCTGGGTGCATGTGAAACTGCTTGTAAAAAATGATAAGGCTGAATTATATTTTGATAACAAACCCGAGCCGGTAGCTGTGGTTAATAAACTTTTGCAGGAGCAAAAAGCGGGGGCAGTCGGTGTTTACAGTAACGTAAGCGCCATGCGTTTTGCAAATTTTTCTTACACAATAACTGATGATGTTATTTTGAAAAAAAATGAGGTGGCCCTAAATATCATTCCTGCAAACTCTGTAATGGAATGGCAGGTTTCAACTCCCTTTAAAGAAGACGTATTGAAAGATAAAAATTTACTTGATGCCGCTCTTGTAAACAAACTTTCATGGAAAAAGCTATCGATCGAAAATGGGGGCTTTGCCAATCTTGCCCGCTTATACCCTGTTACTGATTCAAATACTGTCTTTACAAAAATTACAGTTATATCAGACAAAGACCAGCTAAAAAAACTTGATTTCGGTTATAGCGATCGGGTAAAAGCATTTTGCAATGGGCAGGCGATTTATAGTGGCAATAATAGTTTCCGAACAAGAGATTATCGCTATCTCGGCACTATCGGTTATTTTGATGCTATCTATTTGCCATTAAAAAAAGGAGAGAATACAATTATGCTTGCTGTATCAGAAACTTTTGGCGGTTGGGGTGTGATGGGTAAATGGGAGAATATGGAAGGGATACAAGTGAAAGAGTAGATATTTACAGTTGAATTATTTCATAGCTATTGTAGAAAATTCATTACTATTCTTTATTTTCTTCCGATAGCTTTTGAAAAAACTATCCCATCGGAGTTTGAGTACTCCGAGTATTCCTTCTTTCACGATTCCTTTATTCATTTTGGAGGTACCATGAGTACGGTCCTGGAAAATGATCGGCACTTCAACGATTTTAAAACCGAGTTTCCATGCCGCAAATTTCATTTCGATCTGGAATGCATAGCCCACAAAAGCGATCGCATCAAGGTTCATTGCTTCCAGCACTTCTTTTTTATAACAAACGAAACCCGCAGTTGGATCTTTGATTGGCATCCATGTGATCATCCTGGTGTAAAGAGAGGCCCCTTTAGATAATGCGATCCTATCCCATGGCCAATTGATAACACCGCCCTCACTTACATAACGGGAACCAACTGCAACATCAGCTCCATCTTTTTTACAAGCATCATATAAGCGGGCCAGGTCTTTAGGATTGTGAGAAAAATCGGCATCAATTTCAAAAATGAAATCATACCCTTTTGCCAATGCCCATTTAAAGCCATGAATGTAGGCAGTGCCCAGGCCAAGTTTACCTGTTCTTTCTTCTAAAAATAATTGACCATTATATTTTGATTGGAGATCCCCTACAATCTGTGCAGTGCCATCAGGCGAACCATCATCAATTACCAACACATGAAAATCCTGGTGCAAACCGAAAACAGCAGTAAGAATATTTGCAATATTCTCCTGCTCATTGTATGTAGGTATTATGACAAGTTTCTCCAAAAGTGTTGGTTCAGGAAAAACGAATTTACAATTTTTGATTTTGCTTCAACTAAAAAATTGAAGTATGATTGTTAATTCTTTTTCAACAGACTTCTTGTTCTGATCTCGGTGAGCTTTTGTTTTGTGTACTGAGGAAAGTCCCCTTTCATCATCCAGTCATAATATTGTGGTTCGGTTCTCAACACGTCAGCAACTACCCTTCCTTTGTATTTACCAAAATTGAATATTTCAACACCGTTTTCCATTATAAAACGACGTGCAAAATCAACGATCGGTTCTTCGCCGATCAGTTTCAAAACTGAATCAATTGAAGTACCCAAGTCAGGATAACGTTGCAACTGTGCGATCAGAATTTCGTGGGTTGCATTTGCATCCACTTCGGCGCTATGTGCTCCGTCAAGATTCTTATTGCAATAGAATTTGTATGCAGCGCTTAATGTACGCTGTTCCATTTTATGAAAAATATTTTGTACATCAAGCAATCTTCTTCCTTTCATATCAAAGTCAACATCGGCACGCAAAAATTCTTCCACCAGCATTGGAATATCAAAACGATTACTATTATACCCGGCAATATCGCAGCCATCAAGCATTTGTTTTAGTTCATGGGCAACTTCCTTAAATGCCGGCGCATCTTTTACCATTTCATCAGTAATACCATGTACCTCGCTTGATTGTCTTGGAATTGGCATTTGGGGGTTTACGAGCTTGCGCTTGATGCTTCGCTTACTGTCAGGAAGGACTTTCACAATAGCAATTTCAATAAT